>PMJA01000263.1:0-3814 GCA_003158415.1 Methylobacter sp. | reverse complement strand
GCGGACTTATCGGCAGTAAAAACGGCTTGCCTATCCATTGCTATCCGATAAAAAACGCCGCGAAACTTCCGTCGCAACGCTTTTTGCTGGATGCCGGGCAACAAATCTCAGCCATGACTAAGATGCGGGAGTTGAGGGAGGATTTTTTCGCTATCTACCATTCCCACCCCAGCACTCCCGCATTGCCGTCCAGCTATGACATGGAGCTGTCGGCTTATCCCGAAGCGTTATACCTGATTATTTCACTCAACACCAAAGGCATACTAGAAATGCGTGGCTTTAAGATAACCCGGAAAACCGTGCTGGAAATACCGCTGGTACTGAGCGATGATTAGTACGGTGCAAATCAACCGCCGACGGGTTGTTTTGCACCCATAGACATTTGATTTACCCCCGCCGGTATCATCATGATTTGTTTGCTTACCTACCAAATCAGTGCTTTATACCTCGGCCAATAAATTGGCACAGTAATCGCTTATATAACTTTATACTATTACAAAGAACGAGGATTTATATGAGCGGAGTTTTAGCACTACCCAAAACAGGCCTAGCCGGTTTAAAAGAAAACTGGCGCAGCGATTTGCTATCGGGATTTCTGGTTTTCCTTATCGCCTTGCCGCTGTGTCTGGGCATATCAATGGCATCCGGTTTTCCGCCGTCGGCGGGGATAATCACCGCCATTATCGGCGGCATAGTGGTTTCGCGTATCAGCGGCTCATTTATCACCATCAACGGCCCCGCCGCCGGTTTGATTGTAGTTGTGCTCAGCGCGGTACAGGAACTGGGCGAAGGCGATGCGATGGCGGGTTACCGCTATACCTTGGCGGCCATCGTCATTGCCAGCGNNGCCTCGGTGATACATGGCATGTTGGCGGCCATCGGCATCATCATCATGGCCAAACAGATTCATACTATGCTGGGTACTGCACCGGAAAAAGGCAGCAGTCTGTTTTCGACCATCGCGCAGATTCCGCACAGCATTATGAACCTCAACCATGAAATCGCCATTATCGGCTTTTCCGGGCTGGCGATACTGATCATCTGGTCGATGATAAAAAACCCCACGTTAAAGATGATTCCGGCGCCGCTGATTGTGGTGTTGGTGGGGATGGCTTTGGCGCGGTATTTTGATCTGGAACATGATCACATGTATTTGTTTTTGCCGGATGCGCATTTTTTACCACATCACGAAGAAACCGTCGGCCCCAAATTTTTGGTCGCGATTTCCGACAATTTCATGTCTAGCTTTTATTTTCCCGACTTTTCAAAATTCGCCACCGCAGAATTCTGGGAAGCTGTAGTCAGCATCGCGCTGGTCGGCAGCCTGGAAAGCTTGCTCAGCGCCATGGCGGTGGATAAACTGGATCCTTACAAACGCCATTCCAACCTTGACCGCGACTTGACCGCCGTCGGCGTAGGTAATTTGGCATCAGGACTCATCGGCGGCCTGCCGATGATAGCGGAGATCGTGCGTAGTTC
The DNA here is from genome assembly GCA_003158415.1 of Methylobacter sp. Classification (GTDB taxonomy): domain Bacteria; phylum Pseudomonadota; class Gammaproteobacteria; order Methylococcales; family Methylomonadaceae; genus Methylobacter_C. Next base: position 2,335 of record PMJA01000263.1, on the reverse strand, counting down.
GGCTAATGTGAACAACGGCGCAAAAACCCAGTGGGCCAACTTCTTTCACGGTACTTTTTTGCTGTTGTTCGTGGTGCTGTTTCCGCGCCTGATCCACAGCATTCCGTTAGCGGCGCTGGCGGCATTACTGGTCTTTACCGGTTTTCGCCTGGCATCCCCCAAGTCATTTTCCAGCGTTTTACTGGTCGGTAAAGAACAGTTATTCATGTTCGTGGTGACGATTATCGGCGTGTTGGCGACCGATTTATTGATAGGCGTCGCCATCGGTATTGCAACCAAGTTTGCCATCCACATGTTGCGCGGCGTCAGGCTAAACAACCTGTTCAAGATGCACTTTGTCATCGACAAGAAAGACCCTGACACGTTAGTCGTCAGCATCGTTGGCGCGGCTATTTTCTCTAATTTTATGGCATTAAAAAATGCCCTGGCCACTATTGAAAGCGGTAAAACAGTTGTCTTTCAATTAAACAATGCCTATCTGCTGGATCATACCGTTATGGAATTCTTCCATGATTTTCAGCATAACTATGAGGGGCAAGGCGGCAAGTGCCAGTTTTTGGGCATGGAATACCACGATGCTTTTTCAGAACATCCGTTGGCGGTACGCAGAATGCGGCGTGACAACATGAGTCGCCGTAAAACCGATCATCACGGCGTATAATCGCGGGTAACCGCAAGGTCGGGTTATGCTATCGCTGACCCGACCACAATATTACAGTCTAGTGGTATAGTGGTCGTCTGAAATGTATTTAGAAGCACTCCCACACTACACGAGGACTATTATGAACAAATCATCCCTGTCGGCCATCCCAAAAACCGGCTTAGCGGGCTTAAAAGAAAACTGGCGCAGTGACTTGCAAGCCGGTTTTTTGGTTTTTCTGATTGCCTTGCCGCTGTGTCTGGGTATATCCGTGGCTTCCGGCTTTCCGCCCTCCGCAGGCATTATTACGGCGATTGTCGGCGGACTATTAGTCTCTCGCGTAAGCGGCTCCTACCTGACCATCAACGGCCCGGCTGCCGGTTTGATTGTGGTGGTTTTGGCGGCGGTGCAAGTGCTGGGGGACGGCGATGCGATGGCCGGTTACCGTTATACGCTGGCGGCTATCGTGGTCGCCAGTCTGTTACAGATTTTGATGGGGGTGTTTAAACTGGGGCAACTGAGTTCCTTTTTTCCCTCGTCGGTGGTGCATGGTATGCTGGCCGCCATCGGTATTATTATCATGGCTACGCAAACCCACGTCATGCTGGGGGTGACGCCGGAATCGGGCAGTATATTTTCGATTATCACCCAACTTCCGCATAGTTTGTCTACTATGAGCCTGGACATCGCGCTTATCGGCTTTTTAAGTCTGCTGATACTGATTATTTGGCCGTTGATCGGCAGCAAAATTCCGGCGCCGGTACTGGTCGTCCTGCTAGGCATACTCTTCGCCTGGCATTTTGACCTGGATAAAGTGTCGACTATCGACGGATCGAACTATCTGGTTGCCCTACCCGACCATTTTCTGGCTGGTTTTTATTTTCCCGATTTTTCAAGAATCACCACGCTTGCCTTTTGGGGAGCCGTGCTGAGTATCTGCTTAGTAGGCAGTCTTGATAGCCTACTGACAGCTACAGCAATAGACAAGCTCGATCCTTATCGGCGTTCGACCGACCTGGATCGTGATTTAACAGCGGTCGGGCTGGGCAATCTGGTAGCCGGATTGATAGGCGGCTTGCCGATGATTGCCGAAATTGTGCGCAGTTCGGCGAATATCAATTACGGGGCAAAAACAGCCTGGGCCAACTTCTTTCACGGCTTGATATTGCTGGTGTTTGTGGTCTTGTTTACAGGAATCATACAGCTTATTCCATTAGCTGCACTGGCGGCATTGCTGGTTTATACTGGTTATCGATTAGCTTCGCCTGCAACATTTACTAAAGTCAAAGAGACGGGCAATGAGCAGTTATTTATATTTGTGGTCACGATTATCAGTGTCTTAGCGACCGACTTGTTGATAGGCGTCCTGCTGGGCACACTGGTAAAACTGGGAATTAATCTGGCGAGGGGCGTTTGGCCCGGCAATCTGTTCAAAATATATTTCAAGATCCAGCGACCCGATAACGATACCTTGGTAGTCAAATTATCAGGCTCCGCCCTGTTTTCGAACATATTGCCGTTGAAAAAAGCCCTGACCGAGTTGGAGCCGGGCAAAACGATTATTTTCGATTTTTCGAACGGTTACCTGATCGATCATACCGTTATGGAGTTTATCCATGATTACCGACGCAACTATGAGGCTCAAGGCGGACACTGCCGCAAAATAGGCAACGCCCTGGCAACGTTTTCAGATCA
>PMJA01000412.1 GCA_003158415.1 Methylobacter sp. | reverse complement strand
TAAAGTCAACAGTGATTATCAAACCAATGTGCCATCAATCTATGCACTGGGTGATGTGACTAACCGGGTTAACCTGACTCCGGTAGCCATAGCAGAAGGCATGGCTCTGGTGAACAAGTTGTATGACAGTCAACCAAGGCCTGTAGATTATGACACTATTCCCACAGCTGTTTTCAGCCAACCCGCTATTGGTACGGTAGGGCTAACCGAAGCACAGGCACGCGAAAAACATCCGGACATCGACATTTACAAAACCAGTTTCACACCGATGAAAAACACCCTTTCCGGTATTGATGAAAAAACCCTGATGAAGATGATCGTGGTACGCAGCACTGACCGGGTTATCGGCATACACATGGTAGGGCCTGACGCCCCTGAAATTATTCAGGGCATGGCGGTTGCCATTCGAGCGGGTGCGACCAAGGCGGTATTTGACTCCACTATCGGCATACACCCCACTGCCGCCGAAGAATTTGTTACCCTACGTGAAGACGTGACTTGAGCAGTATGGAAGAATCAGCTCACCATTAAACTCAGATAGTTTTGACCAAAAGGAAATAAGAAAATGAATACTAAAAATGAATCACTTTACGATACCAATAGCCCCAGCATTGACTTGGACGAGTTTCTGGCAATGGTTGCGGAGAATGCTTATTATAGAGCTGAAGCAAGGGGTTTTGAACCGGGTCATGAATGGGAAGATTGGCATGGAGCCGAGTGCGAAATAAGGACAGAACGTCGCTATTGGGCCAAAGAGGTTACATGAACTGACCATCTGGAGAGGCTTGTACCGATCAAATATTGCGATGATCAGATTTTAATCTCGTTCCAAACCTGTTCATCTGGATTCATTTCCGGAACCCGCTTGGGCAAAAAATATCCTCAGTTTTGATCAATGTACATACAAAGTCACGCACAACTTTTGAGTGATGAAAAGTGGCGTGGTCTACCAATACTATTAAAGGACGTTCCCGATCCTGAATTGTCAGACCATAATGGCTAATTAACCCAATTAGACGCAGTTATCATATTGTGCCAGAATCTTAATCATACCTCACCCCCGACTCCACTTGAGTGATAAAGATGCGCCGTCTGCTAATAAAACATACAACAACTTACCACTACACTGAAGCTGTAACTCTGTTGCCGCACAAATTGCTTTTGCGTCCCCGTGAAGGGCGGAATATACGTATCGAATCGGCTGAACTGATTATTTCTCCTGTCCATCAACTTCAGTGGCAACGCGACGTGTACGACAATGCCGTGGCCCATGCGACTTTTCTTGAGCCGACCAGTCAACTTTCGATCGGTAGCCGTGTTCTGATCCAGCACTATGATGACCAGCCCCTAGATTTTTTGGTGGCAAATTATGCGGTGATGTTTCCTTTTCAGTACGATGCCGCAGAGCACATTGATTTAGGGCCTTATCTGTTAATGATTTTTAATCAAGATGGATCATTGTTAAGTACGTGGTTGCGGCAATTCTGGTATTCCGGCCAAGTAGTAGAAACCTATCTCCTGCTAAAATGGATCAATAAAGCAATCGCTACCGGATTCACCTATCAACGGCGAGAGGAACCGGGCGTTCAAACACCGGCAACGACTTTGGCCAGACGAACCGGCTCCTGTCGCGATTTTGCCACGTTGTTCATCGAAGCCTGTCATTGCCTAGGCTTAGCAGCACGCTTTGTCAGCGGCTATCTGCACTTACCAACGCTCCCGCAGGGCCTAGGCGCAACCCATGCATGGTCAGAAGTATACCTTCCTGGTGCCGGCTGGAAAGGCTTCGACTCGACATCAGGCCAAGTGGTTGGCAATCACCACATTTCTGTGGCCGTGAGTCGGCATCCTGAATTAGTACCCCCTGTATCTGGCTCGTTTATAGCAACCCCAAGCGATAACTCTCAAGTACCCGTAATGAGTGTGTTGGTGGAGGTAGACGAAATCCCGGCGGATTAATAACATAAAATTCTATTCAAGCAAAATAACACCACTGATAAACCCGGTGTAGTCAGCCGTAATGAACGTGGCTTAGCATGCGTAAAAGTCCGTTTCGTGTGTTGTCCCTCTCCTATGTACGCTAGCACACGGAACAATTCTTGACAATTCCTTACCATTGAGTCGTGAGATATCCATTGGGTCAGAGGATCGTCATGGCCAAGATAGTCAGTGAATATACGGTCAAAGACACAGAACAAGGAGCGGAAGCCGGAAAGAAATACGCCAACGCCCATAATCCTCAAAAGTAATCAGATGGGGAAACCTTTAGGAGACTGAACATGCTTTGCGATTTGCTAGTACATGTGGACGGGGGCCAAGCAGGGCGGCGCAGGGTACAATTCGCTGTCGACCTGGCATTACGCATAGGCGCGCGGCTCAGCGGAATACACGTGACCCCACCGGTGGAGGTGCCGCCTCTGTTCAAGCCGAGCCGCGTGGAAAAGGTGGCTGCCGATCTCTCCTTGAAGTTGGCCTTGGATGCCCAAGCAGCGGCGGCAGCGTTCAGCGAAGAAACCATAGGTCGCTTGGCAGACGCATGCTGGTTCGACGCGGAAGGTGACGTAGTCCAGGGCATCAACAACAGAGCGCGCTACACGGATCTTGTCATCCTTGGACAGTACGAACGGCAAGGCCGGCCGGAAGCCCATCCATTACCCATCGCCCATTCGGTCGTNNGCGGATTGCAGTCGCTTGGGACGGTAGCCGTGAAGCCGTCAGGGCAGTCCATGACGCCTTGCCATTACTGCGCCTGTCGCAATCGGTTCAAATCGTGACGATGATTCCCCCGTCTGCGAATGACAACGAGGTCGATACAGAGAGCCTGTTGGGGCATTTTGCCAAACACGGGATCGAAATCGGAACTGATGTGCTCCAAATCAGGACTGCCAAGGAACACGATTCTCTCCGAAAGCACATCGAGCAGGGACAGTATGATCTATTGGTGATGGGGGGCTACTCGCACCCCATGTGGATGGAATTTATCTTCGGCGGGGTCACGCAGTCCATCCTTTTGTCGTCGAAAATACCGGTGCTTGTTTCACACTAGCCAGGAGTGAGTGCATGCAGTTCTCTCAGGATGACGTCAATGGACCACAGCGCATGAATACCTTTCGAGTCCTTTGGAGCCGCCTGAAGAGGCATCCCCTGTCGCGGATCGGGCCGGGGCTTATCACCGGCGTGGCTGACGACGACCCAAGTGGCATAGCCACCTACTCACAGGCAGGTGCCCAATTCGGCCTCAACATGCTTTGGACGATGCCGCTGGCCTTCCCTTTGATGGCCGCTGTGCAATCCATGTGCGCGCACATCGGCCGGGTCACCGGNNCTGCTACTGGTTGCCAATATCCTCAACATCGCTGCGGATGTCGCTGCCATGGGGGAGGTCGCGGAACTCGTCACCGGCCTCAATCGCCATCTCATGACAGCGTTCTTCGTGTTCGGAACGCTGCTGCTGCAGGTGTTCGTCCCCTATCATCGTTACGTCTTCTTCCTGAAGTGGTTGACCCTTTCATTACTGGCTTACGCTGCGGTCTTGTTCACGGTTCATGTTCCCTGGGGTCAGGTAGCGCTGCGCACGGTTTGGCCCAGGTTAACGCTAAACTCTGACACCGCCGCCATGGTTGTCGCCGTTTTCGGCACCACCATCAGTCCCTACCTCTTCTTTTGGCAGGCATCCGAAGAGGTCGAGGATATGCAGGCAAAACCAGCCGCAGCCCCGCTCGTGCGGGATGCGCGTAAGGCAGGCACGGAACTGCGCCGTATCCGGTGGGACACCTGGAGCGGCATGTTCTACTCCAACATCACGGCCTACTTCATCATCCTGGCGACCGCCGTCACGCTCAACGTGGCGGGAATTACAGACATCAATACGGCGGCGCAGGCTGCTAGCGCACTTCGGCCGCTCGCCGGCGACTTCGCATATACACTCTTCGCCCTTGGTATTCTCGGTGTCGGCTTGATCGGCGTACCTGTGCTCGCCGGTTCTGCGGCCTATGCCCTTTCCGAGGCGATGGGTTGGAAATGGGGTCTCGAACGCAAGGCGACAGATGCTCGCGGATTCTATGGCGTCATAGCCGTCAGTGTGCTTGCCGGACTCGGCATCCAGTATTTGCCGATTAGTCCGATGAAGGCCTTATTTTGGAGCGCAGTCATCAACGGGGTCGTCGCCGTACCCCTAATGGTTGTTATCATCTTACTGGCTACGAATAAGTCTGTGATGGGCGCTTTCACGGTGAGTCGGTCGCTCATCATCCTTGGCTGGATCGCGACGGCGGTCATGGGGGCAGCGGCCATTCGAATGTTCATCCCTGGTTAGGCCCCCGCTAACTTGCAGAAGAAGCTCCCCTGGGCAATCGCATTAAAAAGTTGATCTTATATTTCAGTACGTGCGCTAACGTACAGAATTTTAACTATCGGAGTGGATAATGCTTGTCAAGATGAAGTCGGGGTTTTCGAGGTACCCTGAAGGTGCTGGTCAACAAGTGTAAGTAGTATTCACCGACCCCTGATAGGTATGAGGCAAGAAAATATCCCAAGCCTGAATCCAAGCAAATGCTTGAATAAATTTCCCACTACACTTTAGTAGGAATTACATCTTCACTTTCACTCAATAAGCAATAACCTTCGGAGAACGTAATGATCAATAATCCTGTCGTTTGGTTTAAAATTTATGTGCAAGACTTGTCATGTGCAAAGTACTTTTACGAATCTTTTTTTCAGGTCAAACTAGAGCAGTTGAATAACCCAGATCAAACAATACAACCCGCAACACACGGCAATTTTATAAATTGCCATATGGTTGTTTTTATAGTCGTCATGATCTTTACTTTATTGAGTCCGCCGACGTTCGCTGGAGCTATGGATGATCAAAGCGACACCATCGGGACTTGCATTCGCGCTACTGAGCTTTTTGAAAAACAGGAGTTAGCAAAAGGAAATAAATCGGCAGAACCCGGTTCATTATCTGCGTCCTGCAAAGACAAAGACCAATTGAAATCGGCAACGTATTGGCAGTGCATGGAAAAAAGGGCGAAACAGGAAATTGACATCAATACGGCGCATTCTCAGTGCGCGGTCGAAAGCAAGAAAGCGGAGTGATTAATGTAGTCACTGTCACATTGACTATAATCGGACACGAGTGGAAAGCGCTCGAGTTCGAGCAGGGAAAACGCTTTCTTCTTGACGATTGAGAACGTTCGGTATTGACTGATCGATAAAAGATTTAGCACACCTGACCGGTTGCCTGCAGTTGCGCGTTCGCCTCGGTCATTGTCTTCTGAATCGCCCCGTCGGCCGCAAGCTTGGCCTGTTTCTCGTATTGGGCAATCAGATGGATGAAGGTGCTGTTCACCTTACCTTCAATGCCTGCACTCTTAGGCTACTGCCGGAGGAACGGCAGGTTTAGTCATGATTGCTCAAGCTAAACAATTACTTATACGACTTCACGTCGCACTACGAACGAATCCTTACGGTCGGCCAGATTGGTCGGATTGTCTTCCACCTAGAGCAGTGTGTGCAGCGCCGGGTTCCCTTGATCTGTCGGCGTAACTTGTCAGGGTGTTTTCAGTAACAAATTGTGGCGTAACCTCCCGGATCAGTTCAAACCAGAATTCGCTGCCAACTCCCACGGTGCTTTCCACGCCGATTGCTCCTCCCATCAGTTCGACCAGTTGCTTGGTTATCGCCAGACCGATGCCTGTCCCTTCCTCTAAGCCGTTCTCTTGTCCGAGACGATTGAATGGCTGAAAGAGTTGCACCAGCTTTTCCGGAGGCAACCCAGCACCACTGTCTTTGACGCTGATGCGTATACGTTCCGGTGTTCTCTCTGTGCATTTCACCTCAACCGTTCCATGCTCGCGGTTGTATTTGATCGCATTGGAAAGTAGGTTGATTAGAACCTCCTTGACTCGGATTCGATCTGCGTTGGCAAACCAGCTGTGATCAAACTGGAGTACGTTAATATGGATGCCGCTCTTTTGTACCTGTGGTTCGATCAGGGCTTGGCATTCGTGTATGACATCGATTAGCGACACCGATTCCAATGACAGTTTTAGATTGCCGGACTCGATTGTTGTGAGTTCGAGAATTTCGTTCATCAACTCCAGCAGATACCATCCTGCTTTGAGAATCTGGTGCAGGCTTGCCATCTGGGTGACCGTTAACGGCGGTGTACTGATCTCCAGCAATTGGGCAAAGCCGAGAATGGCGTTCATGGGCGTACGCAGCTCATGGCTCATTCTGGAAAGAAAATTCGATTTGGCGAGGCTGGCTTTTTCCGCCACAGCTTTGGCACTTTTTAGTTCGGCGTTCATATCCAGCATCACCTGCTCCGCACGTTTGCGCTCGCTTATATCCGTTCGTATTGCTGCATATTGAAACGGTTTACCATCACCACCTATGTTTGGAACTATAGTGGTGTTTACCCAATACAGACTGCCATCTTTGGCACGATTACAAATATCCCCATGCCATACCCTACCTGATGCTATGGTGAGATACATCTCATGAAAAAACTCTTTAGGATGTGTGCCGGAATTAAGTAGACGATGATTCTGTCCTAACAATTCATCGCATGTGTACTGGCTGATAGCTTGGTAAGCAACGGCGTTTTGCACCACAACTTCTGCTAGCCCATTAATGGTGGCTGGCCGGATTTTTTCAGTCGTTCAAGAACCTTATGCCTATTCCAGGAAACTGTTTTTTACGCGCATTGGCATGTTATCCAGTTTAGATTAATTACCGTTAAAAGGTATTTTTATCAATCAAGATGGTATATGTTATCGAGTCCCAGATAATAACTTGTTAGCTGGCTCGGATATGACACTCAATTATATTGCAAAAGAAAGGCAAAAAAATGAAAAGCAACTTCACGAAATACCTTCTTACAGTAGCTCTACCTTGTTTATTATGGGCTACCTCCATATACGCAGAAAACCCACAACAGATGAAAATGACCACGTCTATCGCACCCGGTGTCGCGGTGCCGGACAAGGTCAAGACAGCCATCGGCAACTTAAAGCTGAACTACGGCTACCCCGATGACGCGACGACACAGAAAGTCTACGACAACCTGGACGCCTCACGTGCGCTACAGGCCTACCTACTGGCTATCCCGATAGTGAACCAGGTCGGTATGCGTGCCACACTCCGTGAGTCCGGACCGGTAAACCAGACGGATGTAATCTGGGAAGACCTGGTTGATTCGAAAACCGTAGAACTTACGGCGAATGACAACACCATCTATAGCTTCATTTGGCTTGATACGAAAAAGGGACCACTGGTCGTGGAGATTCCACCCATGGTTCTGGGGGCTATTGATAACTTCTGGTATAAATGGGTTGCCGACATCGGCATCACGGGTGCCGACAAAGGCAAAGGCGGCAAGTATCTGATTCTACCTCCCGGTTACGCCGGTGAAGTGCCCGAGGGTTATTTCGTTGTGCGACCGAGTACCTATGGCAACTGGATGCCCTTTCGCTCCTTTCTCGTCGATGGCTCGACCAAACCTGGCGTTGAAGCAGTCAAGAAGTATCTGAAGATCTATCAGCTCTCCGATGCGGCTAATCCTCCCGAGATGAAGTTCGTTAATGCCTCAGGCATTCCTTCTAACTTTGTCCCACCTGCCGACTACGCCTTCTGGAGTCTGCTGAACGAAGCCATTCAGGAAGAGCCCAGCGAAGGAAGCGACCCCACTACGCTCGGTATGTTTGCCTCCATCGGCATTGAGAAAGGCAAGTCATTCAATCCCGATGCGCGGATGAAAAAGATTCTGACCGACGCCGCGAACATTGGTAGCGTGACCGCGAGAGCAATCGCCTTCAGAATTCGCGATAAAGACGCCTTCTTCTATCCAGACAGTCAGTGGCGCCTACCCTTCTTCGGTGGCTACAAGTTCGAAAAATCACCCGGCGTAGCGAATCTGGATGGGGCTGCCTTCTTTTACTATATTGCCACTGGCGTCACACCGGCGATGGCGGAGAAAATGGTCGGCAAAGGTTCTCAATATCCTTGGAGAGCACAGGATGCAAATGGCAATCCATTCGATGGCGGGAAAAACTACAAGCTGCACCTGCCTCCTAATATTCCAGTGAAAGANNCCCCAGCGTCAGCAGCCAGAACAAGGATATGGTCGTCAACAAGGACGGCTCGGTTGATGTCTATTTTGGTCCCAAAGCTCCAGACGGGAAGGAAAGCAATTGGGTGCAGACCATTCCCGGCAAAGGCTGGTTCATGATTCTGCGACTGTACGGGCCGCTTGAGCCGTGGTTCGACAAGACATGGAGACCTAGTGAGATTGAACTGGTTAAGTAGGAATATCGCTAACTAACAAGTCGCTCAATCGGACAGTCCAAACCGGCGCTGCTTCGCAGTGTTGCGCTGGTCTGTTTCGTTAACTCTACGCCTTAATATCCGCAGATGATAAATCAACAGGCAAAAAAAAGGCTTATCAACGATAAGCCTTTTTTAATATGGCGTCCCCAAGGGGGTTCGA
>PMJA01000382.1 GCA_003158415.1 Methylobacter sp. | reverse complement strand
GATTTGATAGCGCCGCCTTCTTTCACCAAAAAGACTTTGGCGTATTTGGCTTTTACCCGGATATGGGCAATATCTTTGTCTTTTGGAATAGCGATACTTTGAGCGGGATCTTTCGCCGCTTTACGTTGATCGTATTCATTAGCATTGATATTTTCAACATAGTCGCCTGTTGCCAGATCAACGATTTTTGCTTCAATCTTTTGGGCAAATGCCGTATTGATATTGGCGCCTTCTTCCAACAAACCGGCCACATCGAGAATATTCTTCTTCATGTCTGCTTCTTTGTTGTCGATTTGTAACGGTTTTAATGCAACCGCCGCAAATGAAACCAGAACCGCACAAACCAGACACAACGCAACCGCAATGGCGATAGTCTTTTCCAGACTATCGTTACCCATGGCGAGGACTTTATCGGCATAAGCTTTGAATTTCTGATAGTACTCGTTCTTTTCGAGCGCCGCACAGACGCCTGCCAGATGTTTACAAGGTATTTTTTGTTCAAGCATGACGTTTCATCCTTCTTCTGATATTGGCCTGAATGACGAAGTAATCTATCGTCGGCGCAAACATGTTTGAAAATAGAATTGCCAGCATAATGCCTTCTGGAAACGCAGGATTGACAACTCTGATTAACACTGTCATACCGCCGACTAAGACGCCGAATACCCAACGCCCGGTATTGGTCATCGCCGCACTCACCGGATCAGTCGCCATATAAACCATGCCGAAAGCAAAACCGCCTGCGGTTAAATGCCAGTACCAGGGAAAAGCAAACATCGGGTTGGTGTCGCTGCCGATGATGTTAAATAACACCGAAATGGCAACCATACCCGCAAACACGCCGCCCATAATGCGATAGGATGCAACCTTCGTATAGAGCAGGAATGCCGCACCGATTAATATCGCCAACGTTGATGTTTCACCAAAACAGCCCGGTTCAAAACCGAAAAACGATTGCATCCAGCTATAATCAGCCGCATAAACCGCATCCAGTCCGCCATTGGCCGCGATGCCCAGAGGCGTGGCTCTGGTAAAGCCATCTACAGCAACCCAGACCGAGTCGCCGGTCATGGAGGCCGGGTAAGCAAAGTATAAAAACGCCCGTCCGGTTAACGCAGGATTCAGGAAGTTTTTACCGGTGCCGCCGAACACTTCCTTACCGATAACAACACCGAAAGAAATGCCTAATGCGACCTGCCATAACGGGATGTCAGGCGGCATAATTAAGGTATACAGCATGGACGTAACCAGAAAGCCTTCGTTGACTTCATGGCCGCGCACTGTGGCAAACAGCACTTCCCAAATACCGCCAACCGCTAAGGTGACGATATAAACGGGCAGAAAGTATAAAGCGCCATGAACCATGTTGGAAAACGGATTCAAGGTGCTGTAGCCGAAGATCATCATCGGAATACTGCGCCAGTTGGCTATTTTCTCCAGGCCCATGGACTCCATGGCCAGATTTGCCTGATAGCCGGTGTTATACATCGCCATCAGCACGCAAAACAGCGTGGCGATGACCACAAACGTCATAGTCCGTTTCAGGTCGTTGCCATCACGTACATGCGTAGTGCCGCGCGTTACTTCGGCCGGTGTATAAATGAAAGTATCGACCATCTCATAGAGGCCGTAATACTTTTCAAGTCGTCCGCCTTTTGTAAAGTGCGGCTCTATGCTGTCTAAAATTTCTCTAGCCGACATTATCCTTCCTTCTCAATTTTAGTTAAATTCGCTCTCAGTACAGGACCGAAGTCATGTTTACCTGGATCCACAAACGTAAATAAGGAGACATCTTCTTCATCAAGCTCCAGACAACCCAATAATTGGGCTTGATCCGAATCGCCGATCACTAATGATTTCAGTAACGGCGTAGGTAAAATATCCAGTGGCATAACGGCTTCATAAACGCCGACAGGAACAATCGCTCTGTTACTGCCGTTTTTATCCGTTGTTAATGGAAAAAGACGATTATNNAACAATTCGCGGGCGCGGCCTTCCTGCAACGCAGAAACCTGATTGCTGTAACAGCCCAAAAATGCCGCCCAATCGGTCGCCGTATGTCCGTACAAGACTGAACCTGAAATCACCCGGCTTTCGATGTCATCCACCAATTCGCCGGCAACCAGATCATTGGTATTGGCGCCGACGCGCGTGCGGATCAAGCGTGGATTTTTTACGGTAGGGCCTGCTAACGAGATCACCCGTTCGACATTCAATTTACCGGTAGTAAATAACGCGCCGATGGCGATGACCGCCTGATAATCCAGATGCCAGACAAACTTATTGATGTTGACCGGTTCAATAAAATGGATATGCGTACTCGGTAAACCGGCAGGATGCGGGCCGGAAAATTCGGCGACGGTCGCTACATTACTGACAACAATATCCGCGCCGGTCGCTTTGCAAACGTAGGTTTTACCCTCTGTCAACTGGGCAATAACCGCCAAACCATTGTTGAAATCATTGGAACGCGCTCTGATAACCACAGCAGGATCTGCTGCTAAAGGACGGGTATCGATAGCGGTAACAAAAATGGCGCTAGGCTTACTATCAATAGCTGGTATTTTGCCATAAGGACGTGTGCGTAGCGTCGTCCACAGACCCGATGCCACTAGGTTTTCTTTAACCTGTTCCGGTGTTAAATTAACAAGATCAGACTCGTTGTATTGATCGAAGGACACTTCTGCCGAACCTTCAAGCTCAATAACAACCGATTGCAATGCCCGTTTGGCACCGCGATTAATGGATTTAACGACACCCGCACCAGGTGACGTGAAATGAACGCCAGGATTTTTCTTGTCAGTAAAGAGTATCTGGCCCAGCTTGACCGTATCACCCTCACTCACCATCATGGTAGGCTTCATGCCTACATAATCCATGCCCAGGATGGCAACGGAACTAACCGGATTGCCATCCTCAATAATTTGTTTAGGCCCACCTGTTATAGGTAGATCCAAACCTTCTTTAATAATAAATTGCATAGTTGAAGCCTACTCTCCAAAACAAGTTGCGGCGAAACCATCCTCTTATTTAAACATAAGAAAACAAGAGGCGCATTAAGACGTAAAACAGCCGCATTACACCATAAAAACGATATTTTCTCAATCTTGTAACAATAAATTAAAAGCCTGCCGCGTGTGGATATAATTACCTTAGGTTATTTGCTGGTTTGTAGAAAAAGCAAAGTCCACGAAAGATACGAAAAGAGTTGGAGCGATTCGCATTCCGCTACGATAAAATGCCTGTCAAACATCAGGAAACGCACTTACTTCCGTTAAAAAATCGGGGTTTTTCCTTGACTTTTGCCTGCATAGCATTATAGTCCGCCGATCATTCATGAGATATTAGCGGTTGCCCGCTTACAAGTTGGAAACGCATCAAGCCTAACCGTTCGTCTGGTGCGCCCGGCTCATTATGGGATTGCTTGGCCGCATGAGCAGGATTCTAGTTCCGATACCATTATTTGAGACATGCAAAATTAAGCTGTTGCCCGATGTGACTGTTTTAATTTCACCCTGTAATTCATACTATGCATTTTGAATGGGATTAAGAAAAAAGCCTTAATAACGCGCAGCCCTGTATCAGCTACAAAAAGAGGACGCAACTATGTCAACCATCAATAAATCTTTGTTTACTGTCGCTTTGAATCTATTGCTGATCGCATGGGGAGGCGCTTATAGCACGAGTATATCAGCCTTGCCGATTACGTGGACGCTACACGATGTCACTTTTTCCGATGGCGGCACCGCCAGTGGTGAATTTACGATTAATCAAAGCGGTTTTCTAAGCGGCTCTTCGATCACCACGACCGCAGTCGGCAGCTTCACCGCTGAAAGCTATATATACCCAGGTAATAGTATCAATCCCAATTTCGACTATCCATCCCCCAATACATTTCAAATCACTTTCCAGATCGATTACACCCATGCACTCAGCTTAGATTTTTTATATACAGTGGATTTAAGCAACCCGCAAATCAATCCCCTAAACCTTATTTCATCTTTTGAATGCGAGGGCAGCTACAGTTGCTATACCGGTAATGCCGCCAATATTATCGCAAGCGGCGGAATAATTCGGTCTGTGACTTCAGGAGAAGCGATGACACCCGAACCAACCGCACTGAGCTTATTGGTGATAGGAGTAGCCGGAGCCGGAGCATTTGTACGGATGCGACCTAAAAAACAATGGATAAATTGATACCAAGTCTATGGTAATGCCGGTTTTGGGCGTATTTGATATAGCACTACGCAGCGTCGTATAACGGCGTGACCCCGAGAAATTGAATAGTTGCGGGTGTTTGGTTATACTTCCAGCCGTTCCGGCTAGAGCATGTCCCGCATTTATGCCGTTGCGTTCCAGCTCGTGCCAAATGGCGTCAGCCGATATTATGGCGGTGTCCCCTGTTGAAATTAAATTATGTAAAAGGGAATAAGTATATGAACAAAGCACATTACAAAAAGCTTTCTATAGCGGCGATTTCGCTGTGTATTGGGGCGTTTCTTCCGGTTTTGGTGCAAGCCGAACTCATGGTTTATCCTGCAAAAGGCCAGAGTACAGAACAACAGTCGAAAGACCGTTACGAATGTCATATCTGGGCCGTTAAGCAGTCCGGTTTCGATCCGAGCACTGCACAAGCCGCCCCGGCAAGTCCACAACCTCAACAAAGGGGCGAAGTTCTCCGTGGCGGCGCACGTGGAGCGGCGGCTGGAGCGGCGATTGGCGCTATCGCAGGCGATGCGGGCAAGGGTGCGGCCATCGGGGCAACGGCAGGCGGGCTAAAGAAAGGCTTTCAGAAAATTGACAATAGCCGGAATGCTCAGAGTCAACCCGCCGCTTCATCGACAGGTCAGGACTCTTATAACAGAGCCATTGGCGCTTGCCTGAGTGGACGCGGTTATTCTGTAAATTGAGCCGTTAGTAGGGAAAACTCCCTCTCCAGCGGGAGAGGGTTGGGGTGAGGGGAACACAACTTAAGAAAACCCTATAAAATCCCCCTCATCTCAGTCCCTTCGACACCGCTCAGGGCAGGCTTCTCCCTCAAGGGAGGGCGAAGCGAGGGTGCAGGGGCTAAGTTACTTAACTTAATGGTAGTGAAGCTGAGCGTGGAAATCAGTGCATGGTTAATGTAAAACGGCAGTCTGCCACAAAGCGGCGCGTTTTTGTGCGTCGGCAATTTGTTTGTGCGTTAAGTTCGTTTCCAGTTTATCAAGAAATTCATGTGCGGAATCATTGCCCTGTGCAGCCGCCAGTGCAAACCAGACGTAGGCTTCTTCATCGTCTTTTGTAACGCCTACGCCGTCTAAATAGCATAAACCCAACTGGTATTGGGCGATGGGATTGCCTTGTTGCGCTGACTGCTTAAACCATTTTGCGGCTTCGTCAGGATTTTTAGCGATGCCTTCGCCGCGCAGGTAAATCAGGCCGAGATCAACCTGGGCTAGCGAGTAGCCACCCTCCGCCGCTTTATGGAACCATTTGAAGCCTTCTTCATAATGCCTGGTTACGCCGTGTCCATTGGCATACATTAACCCTATGTTGAATTGCGCCGGCACATTGCCCCGTTCGGCGGCCTTTAAAAACCAGTTAAATGCTTTTTTAAGGTTGATCGGCAAGCCTTCGCCGTGCGCGTACATGAGTCCAAGGTTGTACTGAGCCAGCGGATTTCCTTGTTCGGCGGCGGTTCTGAACCACTTTTCGGCCTGCTGGTAATCTTTCGCCACGCCGCTCCCAAGCGCATATTTAGTCCCCAAATCAGATTGGGCGGCGGCATCGCCATGTTCCGCTTGTTGCGTTAAATCAGTCAGTTTGTCGGCCCAGAGCATCGGTGCGTAAGCGATACAGACGCCCAACATCCCTCCTATCCACTTTGATTGCATTTTGTGCACCTGTTAAAAAAGCTAAAAAACGACGTCCGATTAATCAATTACGATCATGTCCTTGTCCTTCATGACCTTGATGCTGCTGACCTTGCTGTTGTTGACCTTGACCTTGATGCTGTTGACCTTGCTGTTGTTGATCTTGACCTTGATGTTGTTGGTACTGTCCATAGCTTCTGTTGCCTTGGTTATTATAGCCGCCTTCCCGATTACCTTCATGTTCGCGATTGGGTTGATAGTTCTGATAATTGCTCTGACCATAGTTGCCGTAGTTTCCATACGCCGCCGGGCCCGGATAGCGGGCGCCGTAAGTTTGAACCGATGGATAGCTTCTATAGCCATAGTTACTGTAGCCATAGTTATTGTAGCCATAGTTGCCATACGAGTCAGGATAGCCGACGCAGCCGCATAATAAGGTAAGAATAAAAAGTGCAGCAATGGAGCGAACTCGAATAATGTTCATAGCTTGTCTCAGGATCCCATTGTGTTTAGTTAAGACGTTTGAACGACTACTCAACCCTTAACCCTGGTGATTTTTAAAACGATGGCTAATTCTTTCAGGCGGCGCATAATTTTGGCCAAATGTACGCGGTCTTTAACGGTCAGGGTAATTAAGTCGACGCAAACACGGTCATCCTGATCGACGACGGTGACGTTTTCAATGTTCGAACCCTGTTCGGATATGGTTGAGGCCAAGGTTGCCANNCTCCACTCCACATCCAGCCAGTTGGCGTATTTTTTTCTGATGACCGAGCGGTTGCCGCATTCGTGATGGTGGACGACGATGCCTTTGCCGGGATTAAAGTAACCGATGATGGAATCGCCTGGTATGGGGCGGCAACATTTGGCCAGGGTAATCACCATGCCTTCCGTGCCTTTTATAATCAGCGGTGTTTGCTGGATTTTGTCGTCGTCATTCAGCTTAACATTGGCATTAATATCATCCTGGGCGAGGCGTTTTGCGATTAAAACCGGCATTTTGTTGCCCAGGCCGATATCTTCCAGCAAATCGTCCAGGGTGGGCATCGCCATGATTTTAAGCAGGGCCTGTAAGCGGCTTTCTTCGATGTTTTCCAGGTGCAAATGCAGGGTTTGCAGTTCTTTTTCCAGTAGTCGCCGACCTAAACTGATCGCTTCCTGCTGTTTAAAGTTTTTGAGATGATTGCGGATGCTGGAGCGCGCTTTTACGGTGGTAACATAATTGAGCCATTGCGGGTTAGGCCTTGCCCAGGGCGCGGTAATGATTTCCACGGTCATGCCGTTTTCCAGTTTGGTTTGCAACGGCGCTAGTTGTTTATCGATTTTAGCGGAAATACAGGCATTACCGATGCCGGTATGCACGGCGTAGGCAAAATCGATAATCGTCGCGCCACGCGGTATTTTAATAATACCGCCCTTGGGCGTAAACACAAATACTTCTTTCGGGAATAGGTCGACCTTTAAATTATCAATAAATTCAAGAGAATCGCCCGCCGTTTTCTGTATTTCCAGCAAATCCCGCAACCATTCATTCGCGCGCGCCTGGAATTTTTCGGATTTATCGTCATCGGATTTATACAGCCAGTGGGCCGCGATACCGGATTCCGCCATGCGGTGCATTTCGTGAGTCCTGATCTGGATCTCAATGGGAGCGCCATAAGGGCCGATGACTATCGTGTGCAGGGATTGATAACCATTGGCTTTGGGTAGGGCGATATAATCTTTAAAGCGACCCGGAATGGGTTTGTACAGGTTATGAATGACTCCCAGGACGCGATAGCAGGTATCGATATTGTCGCAAAAAATCCGGAAGGCGTAGAGATCGAAAATAGATGACAAAGACACTTTTTTCTGGAGCATTTTTTGATAAATGCTGTAGATATTCTTTTCCCGTCCTGAAACTATACATTGCAGTTCGGCCTGTTCCAGGCGGTTTTTTATCGTACTTTCAATGGTGTCGACAACTTTACTGCGATTACCCCGGGCTTTTTTTATAGCCTTTGTTAAAATGGCATGACGCATGGGGTACATGGCTTCAAAGCTTAATACCTCCAATTTATGCCGAATTTTATTCATACCCAAACGATTGGCAATCGGGGCATAAATGTCAAGAGTTTCACGCGCAATGCGGCGTTTTTTTTCCGGGGGCATGACGCCTAATGTTTGCATATTATGCAATCGGTCGGCCAGTTTTACCAAAATGACCCGCAGGTCTTTGCCCGTCGCCAGAAACATTTTACGGACATTTTCCGCTTGCGCTTCTGCTCTGCTCTGGGATTTTCCGTCAATTTTGGTTAATTTGGTAACTCCGTCAACCAGTTCGGCGACTTCCTCATTGAACCGGTTAGCCAATTCTTTTTTGCTGATGGGTGTGTCTTCAATGACATCGTGCAGAATGGCCGCCATGATGCCGCTGGCATCCATGCGCATTTCGGCAAGGGTGATGGCGACGGAAACCGGATGACAAATATAAGCTTCGCCGCTTTTACGGAATTGCCCCGAATGAGCATCCGCGCTAAATTGGTATGCGCGGACGCAATCGTCGATTTGAGCTGGCTCTAAATAGCTGGACAAAGTCACGCATAAGCGCTCAATCAGTTCATCCTGAAGGCGTTTTGGCGGGACGGCGTCGGCTATTTTCGACATAGATGAAAAATGTTAGAACATGGGGTTGTGGTCGTGGGCATCGCCGACACGATGGAGAAGATTAATATTCTCAGTCGTGACATGACCCGCTGCAATTTCGCGCAAGGCAAGCACAGTATCTTTATCTTTACCGCGAGGCAGGAATTCAGTCGCGCCATGACTTAATTGACGCGCACGGGTGCTCGCCAACAAAACCAGTTTGAAACGGTTTTCTACGTGCTCTAAACAATCTTCGATGGTAACTCTGGCCATTTTTAAACCTAAAAAAGTGAAAAGGTATCAGCCCGTATGCACAGGCTGATAGTGGAACTAAGGTACAAGGTACAGGCTGCGAGGTCAAGCTGCAAGATTTATAAACCTCGGACAGCCTCCTAGTCTTTAGCTGCGTGATTCTAATATAGCCACGGCAGGCAGTTCTTTGCCTTCAAGAAATTCAAGGAATGCACCGCCGCCGGTGGAGGTGTAAGAAATTTGGTCGTTGATGCCATTTTTGTCGATAGCCGCCAAGGTATCGCCGCCACCGGCAATTGAAAAAGCGCTGCTTTCGGCAATGGCGGTAGCCAATGACTGGGTGCCGTGGCTGAATTGTTCGATTTCGAAAACACCGACCGGGCCATTCCAAACGATCGTGCCGGCGGATTTCAGCAGTTCAGCATACTGTTTTGCCGTATCGGGGCCTATATCCAGGATCAAATCATCAGCTTCCACGTCTGCAACTTTCTTGACGGTGGCGACGGCGGTTTCGGAGAATTCTTTGGCGCAAACGACGTCAACCGGTATAGGAATAGCAGAGCCTGCAAGCTTTGCGGCGGCAATCAAGCGTTGCGCTTCCGGTATTAAATCGGCTTCATAAAGCGACTTGCCGACCGGAAAACCCGCCGCAGCAATAAAAGTATTGGCAATGCCGCCGCCGACGATGAGTTGATCCACTTTTTCTGACAGCGATTTCAATACCGTCAGTTTAGTCGATACTTTAGAGCCGCCGACGATAGCCACTAACGGCTTGGCGGGCGTTTCCAGGGCTTTGCCCAAGGCGTCCAGTTCGCTGGCTAATAACGGGCCGGCACAAACCACCGGTGCAAACTTGGCTACGCTGTGTGTTGACGCCTGTGCTCTGTGCGCTGTGCCGAAGGCGTCCATGACAAAAATATCACAAAGAGCGGCCATTTTTTTGCCTAAGTCGTCACTGTTTTTTTCTTCACCGACATTGAAGCGCACATTTTCGCACAGCACGACTTCGCCCGGCGCGATAACAATGCCGTTCAGCCAGTCTTTTTCCAACCTGACGGGTTTGCCCAACAGAGCGGATAAGCGTTCAGCCACCGGTTTCAAAGAAGAAGCTTCGTCATAGTGGCCTTCAACAGGGCGGCCCAGATGTGACATCAGCATAACCGCCGCACCGTTAGCCAAGGCTATTTCAATGGTTGGTACGCTGGCCTGGATACGAATATCGCTGGTGACGACGCCGTTTTTTACGGGCACATTCAGATCCTGACGGATTAATACCCGTTTTCCTGATAAATCCAGATCAACCATTCTTTGAATCGACATATTTTATTCTCTCGGTTTGTGTGTATTTAGGGTATTATTTTTTCCATTTGATGGAGCAGCCCATGCTGGGAATCTGCTCTTGCGGGCCACTGCCGGTCGCTGTAATCAGCTTCATGGCCTCAAACAGGTCGCGCCGGGTATCGGCGGGTGCGGTTTCCTTACGGCTGGCATCCAACCTGCCCCTGTACTGCAATTCAAAGTCAGCATTATAACCAAAAAAGTCCGGTGTGCAGACAGCATTGTACTGTTTTGCGATGGCTTGCGTTTCATCAAATAGATACGGGAAGCTGAAATTCAGCCGCTTTGAGAACAACTTCATGTTCTCGAACGAATCTTCAGGGTAATCGGTAGGGTCATTGGACATAATGGCGACCGATTCGATGCCGAACTGTTTAAGTTCGCGGGCATCCCTGACGATGCGATCCTGCACGGCTTTAACATAAGGACAGTGATTACAAATAAACATAATCAATAAACCCTTAGCACCCATACATTGCTGTAGCGACCAAGTTCGGCCGTCAACGCCCGGCAAAGTAAAATCAAACGCTTTTTGACCAAAATCACAGATTGGCGTTTCCAGTGATACCATCATTGCACCTATTATATATTTATAGTGTTGTTGTTAGCGGGATGCGCAACCCGATTGCGGCGTATTTAGTTCGGCTTAGGGTAGTCATGATACTTTATGTTACGCCGAAAAAACATAAAGTCTTTGTTTGAAAGGGTGGATTGATTGCTTACCTACACGTCGAAATCAAATGATTTACAGGCACAAGCAGAGGTCTGCCGGTAAAATAAAATCCAGGTTAGCATAGAAATGTTATAAAATGACCGGTTTTCAATTTAAAGGCCGAGTTTTCGGTATATAAAAACAGTGGCTTACTTATGCGATGTCCGTTTTGTGCGGCACAAGATACGCGGGTGCTTGATTCCAGATTGATCAGCGACGGTGATCAGGTGCGTCGGCGACGTGAATGCAATGCCTGTAAAGAGCGCTTTACTACCTTTGAAACGGCTGAGTTGACCATGCCGCGTATTGTAAAACGCGACGGCATACGTGAGCCTTTCGAAGAAAGCAAGCTGCGTTCGGGCATGCTTAGAGCCTTGGAAAAAAGGCCGGTCAGCAGCGACGCCATCGAAGCGGCGCTCAATCGCATAAAAAAAGAATTGATGGAAAAAGGCGAGCGCGAAATTACGGCGCAGGAGCTGGGCGAAAAAGTCATGAAAGAATTGCGCTTGCTGGATCATGTGGCTTATGTGCGCTTTGCTTCCGTTTACCGCAGCTTTCAGGATGTCAGCGAGTTTACCGACATGATTGAAGATTTACAAAAAAAATGATGTCGAAGCAAGATGCCTTTTATATGGCGCGGGCCATCCAGCTGGCAAAAAGAGGCCGCTATACCACCGATCCCAATCCGCGCGTAGGCTGCGTCATCGTCAGGGATGATGAGATTATCGGCGAAGGCTGGCATGTTAAAGCGGGTCTGGCGCATGCGGAAGTTGACGCTTTGAAAAATGTGCCGGATGGTCGCGGCGCAACGGTTTATGTGACCTTAGAGCCTTGCAGCCATCACGGTAAAACGCCGCCGTGCTGCGATGCGCTGATAGCCGCAGGCGTCAGTCGCGTGGTTGCGGCGATGCAAGATCCCAATCCGCTGGTGGCGGGCAAGGGTTTGGAAAAACTTAAGGCTGCCGGGATAGATGTCAGTTGCGGCGTCTTGCAGGATGATGTTGCCCGGTTAAATCTCGGTTTTATTAAAAGAATGACAGCAAACCGTCCGTTTGTGCGCAGTAAGCTGGCGATGAGCCTGGACGGCCGTACCGCGATGGCGTCGGGGGAAAGCAAGTGGATAACGTCCGCTGAGGCCAGGGCCGATGTGCAGCGGTTACGGGCGGAAAGTTCGGCTATTTTGACCGGCATTAACACAGTCTTGGCCGATGATCCGGCCTTGAATGCACGGGTGGATTTCGAGGTCTTGCAACCGCTTAGAGTGGTTCTGGATTCCGAATTGAATATGCCACTGACTGCGCAGATGGCAGGGCTTCCTGGACGCAGCCTGATTTTGACTTGCTCGCCGGATGAGCAAAAGCGCGAGGCTTTGCAAGCCGTCGGTTTTGAAGTTTATATGCTGGCAGGTAACAACGGTAGGCTGGACTTATCCGCTGTGATGGCTTTTTTAGCGCAGCAGCAAATCAATGAAGTATTGGTTGAAGCAGGCTCGGTGCTTAACGGTGCGTTGTTGGCGGAAAACCTGATTGATGAATTGATTTTTTACATGGCGCCCTGTATTTTGGGCGACCAGGGACGCGGATTGTTTCATCTGCCGGGCGTGACGACGATGGCGGATAAAAAAGTGTTGAAGTTGCTGGATGCAAGGCAGGTTGGTGGGGATTTGCGGTTAACGTTTGAAACGCAGGGAAATTTTTTGCCATTCCAATAGTTCCCACGCTCCAGCGTGGGAATTCATCCTGCAACGCTCCAGCGTTGCGTGACGCTGGAGCGTCACGGGCGGCATTCCCACGCCGGAGCGTGGGAACGATGCGAACCAAACCCTTATCTGCCCGAAATATTAAGTTTTAAACGACCTAATCCACAATGTGATATTAAATGGCGTACAAACATTTCATGTACTTAACGAATAAAATAAAAAGTCTATGTTCACAGGAATAATTCTAGCCATAGGCAAAATAGCGGCAATCGAGCGCAGGGCAGGGGATTGCCGGTTAAAAATAGACACCGGCAAATTATCGCTGACCGATGCCGCGCTGGGCGACAGCATCGCCGTTAACGGGGTTTGCCTGACGGCGGTGGAGTTGGGCGCGCATTATTTTTGTGCCGATGTGTCCAATGAAACCTTGTCCAGAACCTTGTTAAATAGCGTAACTATCGGCACACCGGTTAACCTGGAGCTGGCCTTGACGCCGACTACCCGCATGGGCGGGCATATCGTCAGCGGGCATGTCGACGGGGTCGGCAAGCTCATAGAAAAAAAAGCGGATGGGCGATCCTTCCGGTTTAAATTTAAAGCGCCGGATAATCTGGCTAAATACATCGCCGAGAAAGGCTCTATTTGTATCAACGGCATCAGCCTGACGGTCAACGAGGTCAATGGCGCCGTGTTCAGTGTTAATATCGTGCCGCATACCTTGCAGGAAACTACCTTGGGCGATGCGACCGTAGGCAGCTTGGTTAATCTGGAAGTGGATTTGCTGGCGCGTTATATGGAGCGGTTAATGCAGGGCGAGGCGGCGGCTACAAGCCACGGCGGCATCACAGAAGACTTATTGCAAAAAAGCGGTTTTTTTGGTTAACAGCCGTAGGGGCTGGGCTTGTCCCCGCCCGTTTATTTATTAAGGGCAACCACAAGGGATTGCCCCTACAATTCAAAGGTAACATGAATACAATTGAAGAAATTATAGACGATTTGCGCCAGGGCAAAATGGTCATCATTATGGATGATGAAGACCGTGAAAACGAAGGCGATCTGTTAATGGCGGCGGCTTTTACCCGCCCGGAAGATATTAATTTTATGGCGCGGTACGGACGCGGCCTGATTTGTCTGACATTGACTTCCGAACGTTGCCAGCAGTTGCGCCTGCCGTTAATGACCAATGAAAACAAAACCGCGCATTCGACCAATTTTACCGTCTCTATCGAAGCGGCTACCGGCGTGACCACCGGCATTTCCGCCGCCGANNGGGCATATCTTCCCGTTGATGGCCAAGCCCGGCGGCGTTTTAAGCCGGGCAGGGCATACCGAGGCGGGATGTGATTTTGCCCGATTGGCGGGCGTCGATCCTTCCGCCGTTATTGTTGAAATTCTCAATGAAGACGGTACGATGGCCAGACGGCCTGATTTGGAAGTGTTCGCAAAGCAGCACGACCTTAAAATCGGCACCATTGCCGATTTAATCCATTACCGTATCCAGCATGAAAACACCCTGGAACGCATCAGTGAGTGCGCGTTCCCTACCGAATTCGGCGAGTTTCGGCTCTATGCGTATCAGGACAAAAACGACAATAACCTGCACCTGGCTTTGGTCATGGGCCAGGTGTCGGGCGATGCGCCGGTTTTAGTGCGGGTACATGCGCGGAATTTGCTGGATGATGTGTTTTCATCCAAACGTAATGATTGCAGCGTTTCAATCCGTACCGCCATGCAGAAAATTGCCGAGGCTGGCTGCGGGGTTTTGGTGGTGATCAGGCAGAGCGAAGACAATAAATCGCTGGTGGAATTGATACATCGTTATCAACTGGAAGATAACGGCGTGACCAGCACGGAGTCTGCGCCGACGGCAGCGGATTGGCGTCTAACCGGAGCGGGCGCAAGAATACTGGCCGACTTGGGCGTCCATAAATTGAAAGTGCTGGGCACTCAGAAAAAATATGTCGGATTATCAGGCTTTGATTTGGAAGTGTCCGAGCACGTCGGCTGAAAGACTGGTTGAGCGCGTCTTTTTCAGAAAAGAGAATTTTGTAATTTAAGTAGATAAAAACGTTTGAAGGAAATTTATTAGTACAGGGCGCAAAGTTTTGTATTGTCGCGTCCCGTTTCAACAGTTTTATCGTTGAGCAGCTGGAAGCT
>PMJA01000240.1 GCA_003158415.1 Methylobacter sp. | reverse complement strand
TGTACATAATAGTTGTGTAGATACTCATGTTTTTAAAGGGAGAGGCGAATCATTGTAGCTTGGATGAGTTTAAGTATTTTCCGGGTGGAGGCTAAATCCAACGCTGTGAAATCGTCGTGTGTTTTGAGTGCAGTATTTACCCCCGCCGCCAACAGTTGTTCGACCACCGTCTCTCTGCCGCTGGAGGCCGCAAATATCAAGACCGTTGCGCCGGAGGCGAAATTTTGATGATTAATATCGACGCCTGCATCAAGCAGAGCGGCTATACAGTCGCTGTTTTCAGCATAACAAGCCGCCCACAAGGCGTTATTGCCGTATTGGTCGAGCACATCCAGCTCGGCAGCCTGATCGATCAAAAATTCGACCACATCGCAGCGGCCTTGCTGTCCGGCTAAAATCAACGGATAAATGCCGGTGCTATTCTTTAGTGCCGGTTGGGCGACAGAGAAATAGTTATTTTGCAGCCAATCCCATATTTCAGGTTTCATTAATGGCTTCCGGGTGTTGATCTTTCCAGCCTGAGTAACCACCTGCCAGACTGTAAACGGATGTAAAGCCAAAATCGCTAAAAAATTCGGCCAGATGCTCGCTGGCGTGGCCGTAGTAACANNCATAGGCGTAGCTTCTGTAATCAGTTTTTCAGCGTCGGCAATGGAGATGGTTTTATATTTCATCGTATTGTTAATAACCTTAAAAAAATATTCCTCAAGAATAGGAAGGTTGTTGTAAAACCGACAATAAAACAGGTTTTGTTGCTATTAATGTCGCTTTCAGCGGTTTAATCGTTGTTTAATGGCGTAAATACAGCACACAGGATTAACAAGCAAATCATTTGCCAAAATTTTGGCAGGCCTTTATTTTTCTGGCTTGGCGAGATTGCCGGGCAAAAAAAAGGCGTCCTAGCCGAGAAAATAGGACGCCATTGGTAATATGCCCAGGAGAGAGCAACACAAAGGAAAAGTATGTACATAAAATATCTAGCAGTAACAATGCCAAAAAATAATGCCACTATATTTCAATCGGTTACTATTTTTTGTGGTGTTGGCAATACAACAATTGCACCAAAGACAGCTATAGCTGCGTTTAGCCTGTCCTAATTTCGTGCAGTTTCTATCGGTATGCCCAGATCCATGCCCCGGAAAATCGAGCAACGCTGGAATACGGCCAAGCTGGGCGTTACTTTTTTGTGCTGGCAAAATTTGGCGACCAGTTTGGACAGCCCTTTAATGTCGCGGCCTGTGGCAGCCGGAAAACACTCCACCAATTGGTCGATTAGATGCGCATCGACATTCAGCTCGAATTGATCGATCATAACCTTCCAAATTTGGCGGCGCGCCTCGCTATCCGGCGGATAATACTTAATTAAGGCAATGCAGCGCGACACTATCGCTTCATCAATATCATCGACGCGGTTGGTCGTTAAAAACAGCAAGCCGTTAAAATATTCCAGCACTCTCAAAAACACGCCGACCACGGCATTCATGGCGATATTGTTATCGCGGCGCTTGATGTAAACATCGGCCTCATCTATCAACATCACCGCGCCCCAGCGCTGGGCGCGGGTTAATACGTCTTTTAAAGCTTTTTCCATTTCGCCGACATTGAGTCCCAGCTGCCCGGAATGCACCCGGTATAACGGACGTTTGATGATTTCGGAATAGACTTCGGCGGTTAAGGTTTTGCCGACTCCGGCGGGGCCTGCGCACAACACCGTGGTTCCGCCCGACTTGCCTTCAACTATGTCATCCATCAGGACATCCATTTCGGCGGTTAGAATATCAATCAAATCGATCTGTTCTTCGCGCAATATCAGCTTTTGCTTTAATTCCGGCTGATAGCGGTACGGTTTGATGTCGTTAACATGCACCCATAAATGATGGTGCAGTTCCAGGTGAAACATCAGCAGATAGCAATGGATGGGGAGTTCGGTAAACAAACCCTTGGGAATTTCGGTTTGCGAAGCTTCAACTTCGTTTTCGACTTTACAATCATAGCGATTACTTTTAGCGGCTTTGCGCAAATATTTGGCCAGTATGTCGCCTTTGGCATCCAGCATTAATGCGCGCTCGCTGAGTATGCTTTCATCGCATACCAGGCGCGCGGTTCCGCCTTCTGTCGATAACACCACGACATCTTTGCGCGCCCAATCGGTGTTGCGATGCGACGCCGTTGGATCTTCTGCATAAAAACCTGTGCCTTTGCCGCAAAATTGCGCGCCGGACTGACCGCACCACTCGAAGTAACGCCCGGCGGCATCGTCATAATTGCTGATTAACTCAGGGGTTTCTTTAAGAAAACCTTTAGCCATAAAAATTTCGGTAATGGTTTTATTGGCTATGTCCCGTGCGCGAATCGTGACGGTTGTGGTCGCCACTTTGCCTTTGGCATTGGTTTTTAGCTCTAGCGTGACGCGCCCGGTTTCTTCTTCGCCCGACGGCGTAAAATCCAGTCGGGTGACTACATAAGCCATGGGTTTTCCGGCAACGTTGGCCTGGAATAACCAGCCGCGTATGGCGTTATTGATCAGATAACGGGCGCAAGCCGGTAGCAGCATTTCCAGATCGTCTTCGTCAAAACGGACGGTGTCATCGTTCATCGCTTTTTGTAGCGTAGACAGCTGCGCGACCTGACCTTGCATGTGCGATCCGGCTTTGTTGTACAGCACCTGTAAAAAACTGAGTTCGGTATTGGATAGCTGTTTGAAGGGCACTTCAACTTTATTGCCAAAGCGCAGTTGATCTTTTAGTGCCACCAGCCCCGGAAACTCATCAACCATGGCTTCTACATACTGGCGCTCGATTTGAAGTTTCATGGCGACTCTCAATGAATGGACAATGGGGATGAAGCAGGGTAGGTGTAGCGCATCAAGCAAATAGCCGGATGCGCAACGCTTCCGGCTACTGAAAGATCCTCTTAAATTGCGCCGACTGACGCGTCTTTAATGACCAAGAAAGTATTTTCTTCCGCTTCAGAAAAAGAAACCAGCGGCGTTTTCGGCTTATAGGTTTTGGCTGCTGCGAATGCGATAGCGACTTTATCTTCAGGCGATTGATTCTTCAGCTCGCTTTTTTCGATATACAGTTCTTCCAGCAATTCATTCCATACCAGGCCTTGTTTGAAAGGCAGCAATTTATAGGTCACGCCTTCCAGTTCAACCTGCAAGCCTTTGCTTATATTTTCCACATAAACCAACGCGATGCAGTCCGGGGCTATGTCATCTTTATATTTTTCAACAAAAACCGGCAGCAAAGCGAGCGTAGGCAGCAGGCCGTTAATAAATTTAATTTTGTCGTTTTCAATAATCAATGCGGAATGAATCAGCAGGGCTTCCGGTGGTTTGCGGTCGGTAGTCGAGCCCTCACGCAGAGCGCCTTCTTTTAAAACCAGATCGCCACGATAAGCGTAAATACCGGTGTCGCTGGTTTGATCATTAACCAGAGTGACAGTCAGCAAGCCTTTAGCTTGATAGGTTTCTAGTAGCATTTTTTGTTTCTCCAGCTAAGTTTAAGTAAAAATAAAATCGTTGATCAATTTCGTGTGCTGTTCATTTGTATCGGCTTAAGCCGTCCACCAAGGCCAAATGTGCAGACCCGTTAAATGGAATAGCGTGTTCGCTAAAGAATAGGTCGGCCGCATCAATGGCATCCTGCATAATCGCTATAACGAAACGCTCGGCATGAATTGATGTCACCATCTTTTCCGGTACAGCGGATTCTATCCTTAGAGTTTGTCCTGCAGTGTCATAAGAACGCAACCGTAATCCTGCAAAGTCAGCTTTTTCCTGCCTGCTGGGTAATAAAAATATAATATCCAGGACAGGCGTATTTTGTTGTACGAGCTGATTGCGCAATCTGGCTAAATCGGTAGCAACTTTGGTAATTGCTTTAATAAAAATACTCTCATCAAGAGAGCGATCCGGCATCATGGCCCCAATGTGTAATGACATATCCACCTCTTTCTCTTTTTATAAAATATAAGCAAAACACTTGCCAATATTATATTTTAGGATCTATGAGGATAGAAATGAGCCGATAAAAAATAGTTTGCAACGTTACTGTATGAATTTACAAGAATTTTCTAATTAACGGTGCATGTAGCCGTTATAAAGAAATCACATAAAATAAAATTGGATATAGCCCTATAGACAAATAAATGTAGTAAATCTTACAACACTTGAATTGAGCTGTGAAGTAAGCAACAATCCTTTAATTCAATATCGATGTGCCCTTGATCTGCACATAAACCGCCATGTCGGCGTGCAATCCCAATAACAGCGCTGATTTGCGGGTGATGTGCGCCAGCAGCGCCTGATTGCCGACTTGCAAACGCACGACGGTTCTACCACCGTGATCGTCGGCAAGGCCGGTGACGGTAGCCGGCAGCACATTGAGTATGCTGGTGGCCGTCGGAGCCTCCAGGGCAATGCTGACATCGCGGGCGTAGATCTGCACGCGTAGCGGCGTGCCGACGGCGGCGTCGACCAGCGGCAGGCTGAGCGCGCCGTCGGCAAAGACTACGCGGGTGAGATAATAATCGGTTTCATGTTCGCTGACCGTGGCTTGCCAAACCGTGGCGGCATCCCGATCCTGCGCCAGCGGCACGTCGAGGCGACTTTGCATTTCCGCCAGCGGCCCAGAAGCCTGTACCCGACCATCCTCCATAATCACTAAAGTATCGGCCAGCTGCGCAACTTCCTGTTGGGAATGGGTGACGTACAGCACCGGAATGGCCAGCTCACTATGTAAGCGGCTTAAAAAAGGCAGAATTTCATGTTTGCGTTTGGCGTCCAGTGACGCCAGCGGTTCATCCATCAGCAGGATTTGGGGATTGAGTGCCAGCGCACGGGCTATGGCGACCCGCTGCCGTTCGCCGCCAGACAGG
Source organism: Methylobacter sp. (assembly GCA_003158415.1). Taxonomy (GTDB): domain Bacteria; phylum Pseudomonadota; class Gammaproteobacteria; order Methylococcales; family Methylomonadaceae; genus Methylobacter_C. The sequence goes on along the minus strand of PMJA01000240.1, from coordinate 10,973 downwards.
CAATCCGGCAGGCGTTTGAGTAAATGGGCTATACCCAGTAGTTCCACAATATGCTGAAGATCGGCAGTGTTCGACTGTTTGGCTATCCGCTTCAAGCCGAACTGCAGATTTCCCGCTACCGTCAAATGTGGAAACAGATTGGCTTCCTGAAACACATAACCCAATGGCCTCTTATGCGTGGGCAGAAACACGCCGCGTTCGCTGTCTTGCCACACGTTGCCGTTGATTTCCAGATAACCCTGCTGCGCGCGTTGCAGTCCGGCGATGCAGCGCAACAGCGTTGTTTTGCCGGAGCCGGAATGGCCGAATAGCACGGTGATGCCGGAACCCGGCAAACTCAGATCGACAGCCAGTTGAAAAGCGCCGTAGTCGAGCCGAAAGCGGACAATAATTGGATTAGTCATTTCAATTGATGGGCAGTAGGTTGGGTTTTTAACACGGTGTAGAGCGTTAGCAGTACGGTAAATGAAAACACCAGCAATACGCCAGCTAACCAGTGTGCATCACTGTAGTCCATGGCTTCGACATGGTTGTAAATTTGCACCGACACGACGCGGGTTTTATCGGGTATGTTGCCGCCGACCATTAGCACTACGCCGAATTCGCCCACAGTGTGGGTAAATCCTAAAATGATGGCGGTCAAGAATCCGGGTTTTGCCAGCGGCATAACCACGCTGAAAAATGTATCTAGCGGGCTGGCACGGAGGGTTGCCGCCGCTTCCAAAGGCAACTCGCCGATGGTGGCAAATGCAGCTTGCAAAGGCTGCACGACGAACGGTATCGAATACAGCACTGAGGCCACCACCAATCCGGCAAAAGTGAACGGCAAAGTGCCTATGCCTAACCAGTTTGTGAACTCACCAATAACCCCGGCAGGCCCCATCATCACCAGCAAATAAAAACCCAATACCGTCGGCGGTAGCACCAATGGCAACGCCACCACGGCATTGATGATGCCTTTCCAGGCGGAACTCGTACGCGCTAGCCACCAGGCTAGAGGGGTGCCGAGCACCATCATCAACGCCGTGGAAATACTGGCCACCTTGAAGGTTAACAGCAAGGTATCGAAGTCGGCGGAAGTCAGCATGAATGCCTCGTTTATTAGTTACTTGTCCACGAAAGACACGAAAAGCACGAAAATATTTAAAAGTCGTAGGTCGGGTTAGGCGATAGCCGTAACCCGACAGCGTAGCGGTGTGCAGTTTCTATTTGTCGGGTTACGCTATCGCTAACCCGACCTACCTGTCTTCGTGGTGAATTTATAGAACGATTTGTTATTTGGACAAATCGTAGCCGTATTTTTTGATAATCGCCAAGGCCGGAGCGGATTTTAAATAATCTAGCAAGGCCTGTGCCGCCGGGTTTTCAACGCCTTTTTTCAGTAGCACTGCGCCTTGCCGAATCGGCGTATAGTCGCTGTTTGGAATAATCCAGCCTGAACCGCTACCGATTTTTCCACTATTAATATCAATGACCTGTGACAGCGCCACAAACCCCAATTCGGCGTTGGCGGTGCTGATAAATTGATACGTTTGTGCGATGTTTTCACCCTGCACGATCAAGGGTTGCAGTTTCTCCTTGAGTCCCATCTTTTTTAATACTTCCACTGCCGCCGCACCGTAAGGCGCGAGCTTGGGATCAGCCAAGGCCAGATGTTTAAAGCCGCCGACGCTGAGGATTTTGCCCTGATCGTCGACAGTGCCGGGTGTTGCCGACCACAACACCAGTTTGCCCAGCGCGTAAATAAATTCACTGCCGGGTACGGCCAGACCGTCCTGTAGCAATTTCTGCGGGCCGGTTTCGTCCGCCGCCAGCAGCACTTCAAAGGGTCCGCCGTTTTCCATTTGCGAGACGAATTTGCCGGTAGAGCCGAACGATAGTTTGGCACTGTGACCCGTAGATTTTTCAAACTCGGCGGCTATTTCCGTCATCGGTTTAGTAAAATTAGCGGCGACGGCGACCAGGGTGGTTGCTGCCCAGGAAGCGGGAGCAAGCAAAATCAACCATGCGACGATAAGTGGACGAAAAAAACGATTAGGTAACATAATATTCTCCAAGGGTTAAATGATGTATTACAGTATTGAAGCACAAATTCGCTCAAGGCGTATTTGCGGTATCTTTAAAAATCGCACGCTAAAGCCGAGCAGAGAAAGACCGGACTAGCCATGCCGCCAAACCTTAATTGCCGATATAACCAGTATGAAGGCCAGCAACGGCAGTAATAAGCTAACCGGAACTATGCCGACCAACTGTCCACCCAGGAAAGCGCCGAATAGTTCAACAACGGTAAGCGGAACTCAGCTCCCCCCAGGCCAATAAGACCGCCCAAAGTGCCGATGATCGCGCCGCCGCCGAAAGCGGCAAATCTATTTTTTCTCATATTTTAATACGATGTCATTTAAAATCTAACTTGGCTTTGCACATAGAAATAATTGGTATCACCGCCCGGTGTTGTGGTTCCGGTTGCCGATGAGACGGCTGTTTTGGCAAACTGACCTTTAAATAAATGAAACCAACCCGCCTCAAAATTCAAGCTACTGTTGTAATTGTAACGACTCGAAGCTCCCAATTGATCACCCACATAACTGCCACTGGTACCTTTGGTATTACCTATCAAACCGGGCGATGTCGTTGATGAGCAGGATGATCCTCCCCAGCAATCGCTGGCCGATGCCAGCCAGATAGCCCGTTCTTGCAAGGAAACCGTAACATCTTTACGGGGTGCAAAATTGAGCCGGGCGCCCGGCGAATTGATGTTGCTGCGTTGAAAAGCACCATAGATGCCGGTTGAGCCAAAATCCAAATCTGAAGCGCCATAAAGCGGATCGAAACGACCGTCGGTGGCACCAGACCTATACTTGCTGCTGTTGTTACTGCCGCTGGCCCAGTCATATTCCACAAGAAAACGGGGGGACATGGGCAGGTCAAAGCTATAGCCCGCTTCGAGATGGTTGGAAAACGCCTGGTGATGTAGTTGTTGATTGTTGACGGAGGTATTGTATTGCACGGTACCGAACTGCCCCATGCCCTCGGCGACAAAGTCAAAATCCCCTTTGCTAGGTTTGATATAAAACCGTAGGTTAGGCGTAAAATAATTGCGGTTGCGAGTAGGGTTATTATTGCTGTCGCTTTCATTCAGAGCATATAGTGCCAAATCGACGTTGACATTCTTAACGACGTCATAGCCTTCCAATATGCCGCCGGAAAACCAGGTATGGGTATCTTCCTGATCCCATTGTTGATCACCATTGGACAGCAGGTTGGCATTGGCCGCCAACAGGTTGGGGTCGCCATTAGCGGGGGTTTTAATATAGTTTGGAAAACGCAGTACGGGCATGGTGCCGAAGGCATTCAGTTGCCATTGACCATAATCCAGCACCCGGATGCGCATGCCGGTAAAGTTATTGACGGTATTGCGGTATATAGGCCGGGCAACCAAGCGGCGACTGCCCAAGTCCATGGTTTGGCGACCGGCTTTAATTTCTACACCAAGACCGCTTAAAAACGCGTTTTGATCCGCCCAGGAGGCATAAATTTGGGTAAAGTCGAGGGTATCAACCATGGTGTTATTGGGCGGGTTCGGGGTGTTATTGCTACCCGAAGCAGATAACAGCGCGCGAGAGTCCATAAATTCAGTGGCAAACCGGAATTTACCGAATCTGGCTTGTACCCAAAGATCAGATTGCAGGGCGATCTGCTCGTTGCTGCCGCCCGCCCGAGGCGCAGGGGACGGTTGACTAGGCTTAAAGGTGTCGCTTAACGATTCATAGCGGGTGCGGTTCTCAAGACCGACGGTCAGCCAATCAGGCAAGTGCAAGGTGTCGTGCAAATTCCAGACCGGCTTTTCATAAGGATTGCCCAGCAGGGCGTCATCCATTAACGCATTGTAAGCTGCCATGGGCGCCCGGCTATAGCTTTGTTCCGGCTCTGCTGCCTGGATAATTTCAGCGCCGCTTAGGGAAAGTCCACCAGCGACAATTAATTTGAGTGCATGGCTGGCGGTAGCCTTAGCAAGACATTTTCTTTTCATGATCAATGACCTGTATGTAGGTTAAAAAACACATCGTTATTATTTCTTCGATGTATAAGTCTGCAATAAAATACGCCCCTACTGTAACTTCGTTATGTATAAAAGTAAATAACGAATATGACAATAACATGACAATAGATTGTTGTTGATCAGGAAATAGTTTTTGTTAAGCTGGGCAAAGAATAACGCGTCGAATGCCTATTGGTTTGTTCCGAGATAATAATGACCGTCGCCATGACTGACGATTCGGTGATGAGGCTGTGCATCAAGTTCGGCGAGATAAGAAATGGCATGGGTTTTGATCAGGCAATAGATATCTTCGCCTTCCTGCAAGGCCATGTCCTGGCACGCGCCCGGCGTAATTTCGGCCAGCAGCGTACCGCCGCAATCGACCTGTACGATCAGGCTCTCGCCGCTGGAAATCAGTGCGCAGATTTGGCCCTTGATTTGATTTTGTATCGATATGCCGCTGATATAGTTGCGCGATAGGGCGATGTCATTGGCGCGTATCGACACTTGGGTCTGGCTGCCGACGGCTAAATGCTGCCGTAACGGTAAGGCCAGCGGTATGCCGAAGCTGTGGGCCAAGCTGCAACCGGAGGAAGTGTCATGGCTATGAAGGGTCACCGGCAAGATATTGTCGATCTGGCGGATACCCAGATAGCGCAGCATATCGTGTTGTTTGGCGATGTCAAGCAACAAACCGTTGTGCAACACTTTGCCTTGCTCCATGACGATCAGTCGGTCTGTCAGCCCCAGAATCTCGCCCAAGGACTGACTGGCGTACAGTACCGGTAGGCCGAGTTCCTTCTGCAAGCGTTTCAGAATTGGGAGCAGCTGTATTCGGTAGCCATTGCCGATGGCGGCAAAAGTTTCGTCCAATAACAACAACCTTGGCGATTTCAGCAACGAGCGAGCCAGCGCTACCCGCTGGTGTTCACCGGCGGAAAGCAGAGCGATGGCATGATTGAGGATAGGCTCCAGTTCTAAAAGCCCGATTAAAAAATCCAGTTTGAAAATACGGCGGTGTTTGAGTGTGCGGTTAAAGGCGGCGGTCAGATTATCGCGTACGGTTTCAGCCGAATGGGTGCGGTCGACTTGCAACACGGCGCCCACAGGGCGCTGTTCGCGCGGCATCACGATACCTTTGCGGCTATCATACAAAATTTTGCCGTCAAGCACGATATGCCCGCTTTGGGGCTGAAGGGTGCCGGCAATCAAGCCGAGCACTGTGCTTTTGCCGGCGCCGGATTTACCGAACAGGCCGACGCTGGCGTCGTTGATAGACAACTGCGTCGTTAGATCCAAATGACCCCGGCGCAGTTTTACATTCATTTCCAGCAGCATGGTTACCTCGTGTATAAGGGCAACCCGACTGCAACCGAAAGCCGGTTAGCAGCCGAGTTGCGCGGAACATCAGTTGGCTACAGCCAGTATCACTGCGCCGGCCTTAAAGATAGCGGTGACGGACTGGCCTTTGCGTAACCCTAAGGCTTCAACGCTGTCATTGGTAACGGTGGCGGTAATCTGCTCACCGCCCTGTGACTCGATATCGACTTCGGTGTTGACCGCGCCGGGTTTTACCAAGGCCACCGTGCCTGGCAGTTGGTTGCGCGCCGAAATCCGGTAGCCGCCGAAATCGGTGACTATGATGATTTGTGGAGCCTTGACCAGGGCGATGACTTTCACGCCGGATTTAATTGCCAGCGATTCGGCGGATTCCTTGGTAATCGAGGCGATGATGGTTTCTCCGCCTTTCAAGCCGACATGAACTTCGGCATTCACTGCGCCGATGAGTACTTCACTGACGGTTCCGGTAAACTGATTGCGTGCACTTGTTTTCATGTTAAATACCTCTTTGAGTTGAATTGAAGCTCAATCCTACCACCTTGATTGGAAAGAATCCCTTGTTATCTTACGGCGGGCAGTCCCTAGCTGTACTTTTAGGTAATCGTCAAAGCCGACGACAATCAGATTGATTCCCTGTTAAGGGTAGAAGTCGTAAAAAAATCTTTGCAGCATCATAGATGGCCTATAATCGCAACCTTTAAACAGGCATCGCCGCCTGAGCACTTATGAAGAATGAAACATATTCGTGGCATTAATTAAAGCACCGGTTTAGTATATTACGATATGTATAAAAGTAAATAACGAATATAGAAAACAGTTAGTTTCATATAAAGAAATAATGCTTGAGTAGAAGAGGGTTGCAGAAGAGGGTTTTAGCGTTATTAATTCATCATAACTTAGATAATGACATGTCCAAAAAACCGAATAACAGCGTAACCACAAGCTGGGTCGACGGCGAATTGCGCCTGGTCGGCGCACTGGATAGTCGCATGATTGGCTTGCTGAGGGCGATAGAGCAAAGCGGTTCTATCAATCAGGCCGCCAAGCAAACGGGTTTAAGCTACAAAGGCGCCTGGCAGATGATAGAACGCGCCAACAATCTTGCCCCCAAAGTATTGATTACCACAGCTACCGGCGGCAGCAAGGGTGGCGGCACTCTATTAACCTCCGCCGGATTATCGTTGCTGCAACTGTTTACCCGACTGGAGCAGCAGCATAGGCAGTTTTTACAACAACTCAATCAGAGTTTGGCGGACGACCCCGACATGCAGATACTGCTTAAGCGGCAGGTCATCAAAACCACCGCAACCAATCAGCTGTTTGGCGTCATTAGCGCCATGCAAACGGGAGCTGTCAATGGCGAAGTGTTAGTTGAATTAAAAGGGGGCGAGCAGATTGTGGCTACGCTTGCTTTGACAGAGCTTAAGCGGCTTGAGCTGGGTATCGGCGGCGATGTCGTACTACTGATCAATGACCCGGAGATCATCGTCACCACCGATCCAGACACCTCTTTGTCGGCGCGTAATTGCCTGCGCGGCACAGTGATCCGCGTCCAATACGACGGCGTGGATTCAGAGATTGTTATCAATTTACCCAGTGGAGACAGTCTTGTAGCCACAATATCCCAGGTCAGCGCCTTAGCGCTAGGGTTGAGCCCCGGTATTTTTGTTTATGCTGTTTTTAAAAGTAATGCCGTGATACTTGGCGCAAGAATCACAGGAACCAGCGATATTTAAACCCCTTCCTCTTTATCCTCATCGGCCGCCATGTCGGAAATCTCTTTTAATCGGGAAATAGCTTTGAAATTGATACTGTTGTCAGGATATAAACCTTCAATGTCGGCCTCACCCGCCGGTTGTCCGGTCAACAGTTCCAGCGTTTCATTGACACTCGATACCGCATAAACGGCAAACAGCCCAAGGGCTACTGCATCAATAACCTCCTGTTTCAACATCAGATTGCGTTTGTTGGCGGCGGGGATAATAACCGCATGTTCTCCATTAAGGCCGCGCGCCTGGCATAGCCTGAAATAACCTTCTATTTTTTCATTGACGCCGCCTATCGCCTGTACTTCGCCGTATTGATTGATCGAACCGGTAACGGCGAAGGCTTGCTTGATCGGTGTCCGCGTCAGGGCGGAAATAAGACAGCACAGTTCGGCCAACGAGGCGCTGTCACCATCAATATAACCATAAGATTGTTCTATGGCGATACTGGCCGATATAGCCAGGGGAAATTGCTGGGCGTAAGTATGCCCCAGATAACCCGTTAAAATCATTACGCCTTTGGAGTGGATGGCCTGTCCCAATTCCGCTTCCCGTTCTATATCGACGATGCCTCTGGAGCCCGGAGAAACCGTCGTGGTGATGCGAGCAGGCGCGCCAAAGCTACTGCCGCCTATTTCCAGAACGGTTAGACCGTTGATTTTCCCTATGGCCTCGCCTTCGGTATCTATAAGAATAGTGCCTTCGATCATTTCGTCGAGTATGGCCTGGGATAAGCGGCCGTTACGGTATTCCCTGGCCGTCAGGGCTTGTTCTATATGCGGTCTGTCGATCTCGTCGTGCCGGGCTTGCTTACAAAACAGGTTGGCTTCGGCAATAATGTCCAGTGAATCCTTGATGTGGGCTGAAAAATGCTGCTGATTTTCCGACAGTCGGCAACTGTGCTCAATCAAGCCCTCAATGGCGGTGCGGGTTAACGGCTTGGCGCCCGAATCCGCCGCCTGTTTAATCATTAATGTGGCGAATCCCCGCATGGATTCATCGTTACGCGGTATGTAATTATCGAAGTCGGCAAGAATTCTGAACATTTCGTTGAATTCGCTATCCATTTCTTCCAGCAGATAATAAATATCCCGCGAACCTACCAGTATCACTTTAATATTCAACGGAATGACTTCTGGCTTTAAGGTAATGGTGTTAATGCCCAGTTCCGAATACGGCGATTCAATTTCAATGCGACCGGATTGCAATGCCCGTTTAAGACCTTCCCAGACAAAGGGATAAGTCAGGAGTTTTTCAGCATCAAGAATTAAATAACCGCCGTTGGCTTTATGCAGGGAGCCGGCGCAAATTTTCCGGTAATTGGTGACTAACGTGCCCTGATCGCTGACATATTCAATGCGACCGAACAGGTTCTGATAAATAGGATGCGGTTCATAAATGACCGGCGCTCCGTTTTCCTGTTTATTATCGACCAGAATATTGGGCGCATACAGCTCGGTCAGCATTACGCGTTTTGCGTTGGTGTCTCGCGGTTCCAGTGTCCGACCGGGCATCAGATAATCGGCAATGGTGTTATCCAGATGATTTTTTATTTCAGCTAAATAGGTGATGATATCATCGATGTTCTGGTATTTGTCAGTCAGCTCGGCAAATAAAGGATCTATCGCCAAACGGATGGTGTCATTATCAAGCTGCTTGATTTTTTCAACCATCGTCCGGCGCCATTGCGGCAATTCCAGCAGCACGTCATTCAGGTAGTCTTCCAGTTCTTCAACATGGGTGTGAAAAGCTTCACGTTCAGGTTGCGGCAATTGGGTGAACTGCTCTTCATCGATCGACTTATTATTCCGAATCGGCGCAAAGGTAATGGTTTCACTTTCCCGAAACAACGCGATATTATGTTCTTGCGCTTTTTTATCAACCAGATCAATAGCATTATTGTAACACTGGCTAAATTGACGCTCGATGGCGGATTTTTTTTGCTGATAAGTCGGGCTTTCAAAGACGGCAGGAAACGTTGTCAGCAGATTGTCCAGCAACTTTTCTATATCCTTGCAAAATACTTGTCCCTGTTCGGCGGGCAATTCAACAGCAACTGGTTCCCTGGCGTTTTCAAAATTATCCACATAAGCATAAGAAGCCGGTGCGGGCAGTGCCCCTGTCAGCGCATACAGATGGTTGGTAATCATGGATAAGCGACCTAATCCCGGCTCGCCCATGACAAAAATATTGTAGCCGGGATTGGGCATGGCAATGCCGAATTCCAATGCCGACTGCGCCCTGGGTTGTCCTAAAATCGTTGTTTGCAAACGTGGCGCTGTTGGAAATTCAAACCCCTTCAAATCGACATTCAGTTTCAGTGATTCCAGGGGTAGCATTAAGGTATTGGACATGGATAAGTGCAGGTTGCAATTAAACAGGACATTCTAGCATTTTTATCGGCCAATCTGGTAACGCTATACTTTGCTAAAAATCAAATCCCAAACGCCGTGTCCCAGTCTTATACCACGTTGCTCAAATTTGGTTAACGGACGGTATTCCGGGCATGGGCAATAATTATGGGTCAGGCTGGTATTTTTTAAACGGGCATCTTCCGATAAAACTGCCAACATCGCTTCGGCATAATGTTCCCAATCCGTTGCCGCATGAAAATAACCACCTGATTTTAATTTTCTGACTAACAAGTCAATAAAACTGGGTCGTACTATGCGTCTTTTATGGTGTTTCTTTTTATGCCAGGGGTCAGGAAAGAACAGATGCACACCAGCCAAACTATTGTCGGCAATTTTGTGCTCCATAATATCGATGGCATCGTGACAATAAATTCTGACATTATTAATGCCTTGCTCATGCAGTAATATGAGTAAATGTCCGACACCGGGCGTATGTACTTCAATGCCAATATAATCTTTATCAGGATTGGCGGCCGCCATCTTGGCCAGGCTATCGCCATTGCCAAAGCCAATTTCAACAAATAGCGGCGTGTCACGCCCGAATACCTGTGCAAAATCATAATTCACTTCAGGATCCAGGCAATAGGTATTCCAGTGGTTATCCAAAGCCAGTTGCTGACCCGGCGTAAGGCGACCTTGCCTGCGAATAAAGCTACGGATTCTTTGTGGGAGGCTTTGTTCAGAAACGGTCATCATTATTAAAAGAACAACCCGTCAATGGGTGATGAGGCAGAAGCAAAGCGTTTTCTGGGCATACGTCCGGCTAAAAATGCTTCCCGGCCAGCTTCAATACCTTTGCGCATTGCTGAAGCCATTAATATAGGATTTTTAGCTTCGGCAATGGCCGTATTCATCAAAACGCCAGCACAACCTAACTCCATTGCAATGGCGGCATCTGATGCCGTGCCTACACCCGCATCCACTAAAATGGGTACCTTGGCATTTTCGACTATGGTTAAAATATTATAAGGATTACGGATGCCCAAACCCGAACCAATAGGCGCAGCCAACGGCATAACGGCTACACAACCGATATCTTCCAGTCTTTTGGCGGCAATCGGATCATCATTGGTATAAACCATGACATCAAAGCCATCTTTAACCAACAGTTCAGCAGCTATATAAGTTTCAGCGACATTAGGAAACAACGTAAGCTGATCGGCTAACACTTCCAGCTTAACCAGATTGTGTCCACCGAGTAATTCCCGGCCCAACCGACACGTTCTTACGGCATCTTCGACAGTGTAACAACCGGCCGTATTAGGCAGAATGGTATATTTATCGGGTGAAATAACATCCAGTAAATTGGGTTCCCCGGGGTTCTGGCCAATATTGGTGCGTCGAATGGCTACAGTAACAATTTGGGCGCCACTGGCTTCAATGGCCAGTCGGGTTTCTTCCAGATCTTTATAC
>PMJA01000074.1 GCA_003158415.1 Methylobacter sp. | reverse complement strand
ACTCGACTCCTGTCTCGCAGCGGCCGTGGTAACTCTGTGGGATGTCGTTCATACAATCCCCCAATCATCAGCCAACTTTGCCAGTGCTTCGACAAATTGAAGGCCATACAAGGCCATTACAAAAGCGATTACATCACCGCCAGCCATGCCACAAGCAAAGCATTTAAACGCGCCTGTAGTCAGATTAACGCGGAAGCTGCCCGGTTTATTGTCGGCATGAAAACAGCATAGGCCGCCATCATTCCAGCCCTGCCTCTTTAAAGGTGCGCCGGGTAATTCATGACGATAAAAATCTAACGGGGTTAGTGAGTTTTTGATAGAATCAGCGTTCAGTTTTTGTATATGGGCTTTCCCGGTATTGCCGTACCGGGTGGCTTTTTTAAGATTATTTTGCATCACGTCCCCTTGCTTCAAAGCGTTTGACCACTTCGATAAATTTACTCATTTGTTCACCCAGTTCAGCCCGTAACGCCTTTAAAGTTTCCGGCTCAATCAAGTAACGTCCATAAGTTGCCGCGCGTCCCGTTGGGTCACTGGTTGGGGCTGGTTCTTCTTTGGTTTCAATAGGCCAGTGGTGGCGATTGCGTAGCTGCTCGATATAACCTGAAAGCCGATAGCTTGCAGTTTCGTTTTGAAAGTCGCGGTGGGTGAATTTCTGCCCAGTTAAAAGGCGCATTAAGGCGCGTGCTGTGAGGGTGTCGGCTCTTGGGAATGTTGGCGTGTTCATAATTAAGCCGCCTTGTTTTGTTGTGATTCAATCCAAGCAAAAAACTTGGCATCATCAATTAAAACTTTACGGCCAATACGAACAACCGCCCCGGATGATTTAAGGCCGTTTGAATCTTCGTTGAATATAAGGGAACGCAAGCCGCCAAGCGTGAAGGCAGGTTGTTTTTGTGTGAATTGATTTACTGTTGATAAGACTGGCATTTTAATTACTCCGATTACACCGCGAATCGTTGCGGTGTGAGTATTAAAAGCCCTGTTTTTTCCCGATTAGCCAACCGGGAAAACTGGGAACATAGCTGGGAACGCTATAGGGAATTTTTACCGTTTTTTACTATTGACAGTCTTTTGTTATGGTGTGCGCTTGAATGTGCTTACCTTTGTTTGAATCGTCTTTTTTTTCATTTCGCCTGCTGTTCCTGCGCTGGTTTTCCATTTGATACCCGCATCCTTTCCCGCGCTGTAATGCTCAATAATCGGGCTTCCTTTTTGGTTAGTGTGCTTTTTCAACCTATTAAAGAAAGCTGTCCCGCCCGGCATGCCTTCATTAACCCAGGCTTCTCTTAACCAAGCGGTTAATTCTCTATCCTTCGGTTCGGTGTCGCCGTTTCCCGCGCCAGCATCCGGCACGGCTTCGTCTTGTGGCTTCAATTCGGACATCCAACTTTTCACCTCTTCGGCAAGTTTAGAAAAACCCCGTGGAATAACAATGCCTCTCGATGTTAGCCATTTTATCAGGGTATCTATGGAATAATCGCTATCTAAGAACCGCACCATTGGACTAGAGTTTATTTCTAACAAATCTGGCATATCCTTATAATTATCCGACAAATAATCTTTTGGAGAATCGAGACGCATTTTAACCATATCAATTGTTAGGGCTATCATTGTGCTTTTGCTGGGTGAAGAATTTATAAGTGTTCCCAGCGGTGCAAAACTATTATCAAGGAGATAGTTATAAAAGTCTGTCCTGGTCAATAAAAGGCCTGATTTATACGGGGCATTGTTGCTGAATGGAAATTTGTCGCCCTTATCATTCTCATGCTTAAAATCCATTCTTTGAATCGTAATTATAAATTGGTAATCATGGCGGGCACTATCAGGGAAGTTATTAATGTCTAACATCAAACACCCCCAAATATCTTGGCGTTCATACTGGCAACCACATTGCTAACATGCCCGTCCGATAAATGCGCGTATCGCTTAACCATGCTTAAGGTTTTGTGGCCTAAGACTTCGGCTATTTCAGATAATGACGCGCCGTTCATGGCTAAATAAGAAGCCGTACAGTGTCGCAAGTCGTGCCATTTGAAATTAGTTATACCGGCTGATTCTAGGGCTATTTTGAATACTGGCCTTAGATTGAGTGGTTTATCTGCATTATCAATGCCGGGGAAAACTAACGCGGTATCTAATCGCCTAACCTTGGCGTGTTCGCGTAATAGTCCCAGGCCATGCCCAGCCAAAGGAACGCGCCGCCGCTCGCCGTTTTTGGTTTCGTGCAGGATTAGATAACCGTCTTTAAGGCTCACATCCTGCCATTTAAGCCCCATCAATTCGGCTTGTCTCATGCCGCTGGACATTGCCAGAATGACGCATAAATAAAGCTGTTTGTTTCGGGATGCTTGGCAAGCGGTTAAAAGCCTTTGTCGTTCGTCGTCATCAAGAAACCGAACGCGCCCCCGTGATTCCTTTGGACGCTTAACTTTTCTCATGGGCGAATCATCCAGCCACCCCCATTCATTCACACATTCAGAATAGGCCGCGCTCAATGCCGACATATACCTAACAACGGTGGCGGGGCTTCTTTGCGTTCCCCGGTAAGTTATCCCGATGGCTAATTCATCCCGATACTGCCCAATCATGGCGGGGGTCACATCAGAAAGCAGATGTACACCCATTTTTTCTTTCCACCATTCCAACTGATGTACTTGTTGTTGCAACTTAGGCTTAGTGGGCAATACGTTCTTAATGTACCTGTCCGCCAAATCAGCAAAGGTGTGTTTTTTGGCCTCAACGGTTTTGAAGTGTCGCCCCTCTCTGATTGCGCTCTCGGTATCTTGTACCCATTTTTTGGCATCAGTGAGGCGTTTAAAGGTTGCTGTTTGTGTTGGGTAGCCTTTTAGTCGAACCTCTGCCCTATGGCGTTTAGTGCCGTCTTTAGCTGTGCGTTCTGTGATGGTTGCCATAATTGCCCCTATGGGATAGCAACCGGCTTTGGTATGATACTTTAGCCATTTTGCTTAACCCTGTCTGTTAAGTGAATCGGTGAGGCCTCGTCGGTGTTGGTAGCACTTTCGAGGTCGCTTTGTTTCTAGGGTTACAGTATAATCCCGTGGCGCACTCTTGGCGCAATTGGCTATAAAAAAGGGTAATAAGCGGCAATAACTGATAGCAACACAAAAACACTAAGCTTATGATTTAATTGTTATTGTTTGTTGTCATTTGTTGCGGGTTAATGAGTCGAATCGATTGACTATCATACAAAACA
>PMJA01000168.1:3894-4049 GCA_003158415.1 Methylobacter sp. | reverse complement strand
CGTCCAGGCGACAACAAATGGTCTATGTCATTATGGGCTCGTGACGCTGACACAGGCGAAGTTAAATGGGTATACCAAATGACTCCGCATGATGAATGGGATTTTGACGGCATCAACGAAACGGTTCTGGTTGACCAGGAAGTTAAAGGCAAATT
>PMJA01000168.1:0-3817 GCA_003158415.1 Methylobacter sp. | reverse complement strand
CCACAAACCGGCTTGTTCTACATTTCAGGCAATCACCTGTGCATGAACTACGAACCTTTCGAAGTTTCTTACACAGCAGGTCAGCCTTATGTAGGCGCGACTCTGGACATGTTGCCAGCGGGCGCAGACGTTATTACTGGAAAACCGGATGGCACTACTAACCTGGGTCAGTTCACTGCATTTGACGCTAAAACAGGCAAAATTGCTTGGTCAAATAAAGAACCTTTCTCAGTTTGGTCAGGTTCAGTGGCAACTGCCGGCGGCGTCGTATTCTACGGCACACTGGAAGGCTATTTGAAAGCGGTTGATGCTAAAACAGGTAAAGAATTGTACAAATTCAAAACACCTTCCGGCATCATCGGCAACGTAAATACCTGGACCTATAACGGCAAACAATACGTTGGCGTTCTGTCAGGTATCGGCGGCTGGGCAGGTATCGGTATCGCTACCGATTTCAACAAACAGTTAGAAGAAGCGCAAGCTAAAGCTGCGGCAGAAACCGATCCAGTGAAAAAAGCTGAATTGCAAAAAATCGCAGTGAAAATATCACAAGAAGGCCTAGGCGCTACCGGCGCTTACGCAAGCTTGGGATCTTTCACCAAGCAAGGTGGTGCATTCACTGTATTCGCATTGCCTAGCAACTAATCGATCTGATTTTTTAGATTGATTATTGAAAGCCCCGGTTGTTTGTTAACCGGGGCTTTTTTTTTACGTAACAAATCCCAGCTTTAAGGTGCGAGCAAATGCAAGGCAATAACCCTTTAAATGATCAATGGTGTCATTGCACCGGCAAGTTATTACAGGTTTTATTGGTTTTATTGTTATGTTTGCCTAGCTGGGGGTGTGGTGAAATCAATCAATGGCCGGATGCAAAAGGCGGCGGGCATTTTTCGGATCGTTCCCATCCCGATGCCAAACTGCCCAATATAAAACCGGGTTATGGCTTTTATAGCGTAAAAACGGTATACGACGGCGATACCGTGCAGTTGGAGGATGGGCGTAAAATTCGTCTATTGGGGATTAATACTCCGGAAGTTGAACACAGGGATAAGTCGGCTGAGGCGGGCGGTGAGGATGCCAAAGCTTGGTTGATTAATAAGCTGCAACATACGAAAGTCCGTTTGGAAATCGGCGACGAGAAGACCGACAAATACGGCAGAACCTTAGCGCATTTGTTCAGCGAAAACAATGAACATATCAATTTATCTTTGGTTAAAGCGGGACTGGCCACCATCAGCATTTATCCGCCTAATCTGCGGTATGTCGATGAGTTGCGGGCCGCCGAGCGGCAGGCCGAGCAAAACAGGCTGGGCATTTGGGGCAGGCCGGAATATGCCGCAATACCTGTTGGCAATCTTCATGAGGCAGGACACCCAGGTTGGACGCGCGTGGTGGGCAAAGTTATCGCTATCCGCGATACCGCGAAGACGGTTTATCTGGTGTTTTCCAATCACTTTGAGGCGCGTATCGAACGGGAATGGCTGTATTTATTTCCCGATGTTAACGACTATGTAGGAAAAATGGTGGAAGTTCGTGGTTGGCTTAACAAAAATAAGGATCATTTTTCGCTGTTAGTTCGTCATCCTGCGACCCTTTTGATTTTATAGGGCGGGTTTAAAGATCATAATTACCGCATCAAACCCCGGTATTTGGCTATAATGCCTACGACAATCTAAAAACTGCTGACAGGTAAGCAATAATGACCATAACAACAAGAACATTATCAACATTGCAATACTATTTTGAAACCCAAGTAGCCCGGATAAAATCCGGCGACAATTATCAAAAATTGCAGGCCATGCCGAAGCTCAAGCGCTGGGGAACGTTGGCAGGACTTTTCTTGTTATCGCAGCTGGTTGTTTTTGGTGTCTTATATCTGATTTTTGGTAAGATGGTAGTTGTTGGTTTTTTTGCCAGTATTCTAGCCGGATTGGCTACCGGCATTGGCGCTTTACCGGCGCTGTTTTTTAAGAATATCTCGCGTAATTTATTCAACAGTATGTTAGGTGCCGCCGCAGGCGTTATGTTGGCGGCGACGGCCTTTTCCCTGCTGGTGCCCGGCATAACCTACGGCAACTTGATCTGGCCCGGCAAAGGCATCTATGTCGTTTCCATCGGCATGATGATAGGTGCAGCATTTTTGCATTACGCCGACCGTCAGCTGCCGCATGTGCATTTTGATTCAGTTTCGGATGTACAACTGACGTCGCTGAAAAAAGTCTGGCTGTTCATTATCGCCATCACCATCCACAATTTTCCGGAAGGCATGTCTGTGGGCGTCAGTTTCGGCTCGGGAGAGATGAAAAATGGCGTGGTGCTGGCGATAGCCATCGCCTTGCAAAATATTCCCGAAGGCTTAGCCGTCGCCCTGCCGTTGGTCGGTTTGGGCTACAATAAATGGAAGGCGGTAGGCATCGCTACCTTGACAGGCCTGGTTGAACCGGTAGGCGGCTTGCTGGGCATTACCATGGTGACGGTTTTTCAACCTATTTTGCCGATCGCCATGGGCTTTGCCGCAGGCGCGATGCTGTTTGTTATCAGCGAAGAAATTATCCCGGAAACCCATTCAAATGGACGTTCGCGCTATGCCACCTTTGCGTTGATGACTGGTTTCATCATTATGATGATTTTGGATAATATGCTGGGTTGATACGTTTAGAATGGACAGCCTACAAAGCAATTTACTACATTTTTTTAACACGCTGAGCGCAGTCAATTTTTCTGATGCGTTGCATGGCTGGCTGCAACACTTCCTGTCGTTGCTGGCCGCAGGCAATATTACCGAACTGTCGGCCACCGCCGCGACCAGTTTTGCCCTGATTGTGGCGGTGGAATTCGGCGATAAAAGCCAACTGGTGTGCATGGTGCTGGCTTCCAGGCACAGAGCGATGCCGGTTCTGCTGGGCGCTATCGCGGCTTTTGCTTTTTTAAATACGTTGGCCGTTGTTTTTGGTGTCGTCATCGCCGGTTGGTTGCCGGAAACTGCGGTCGCGGGCATTGTTGCTTTCCTGTTTGCCGCTTTTGGGATACACGCCTTACGCATGCAGGAAGAGGATGATGACGGGGATGTTCAGGAAAAAAGCGGTCACAGTATTTTCTTCACCACTTTTTTATTGATTGCCGTGGCCGAATTCGGCGACAAAACCCAGCTGGCGGTTGTCGCCTTAAGCAGCACAGCTGCGCCGCTCGCCGTATGGCTGGGTTCGACGGCCGCGCTGGCAGCGACATCGGCGCTGGGCATAGTCGCCGGTCGCACTGTTTTGAAAAAAGTGCCTTTAGTCTTGTTGCATAAAATTAGCGGAATGCTGTTTTTGGCGCTGTCGGCGGTTGCGGTTTTCCGGGCTTATAGCAGCTACACAGGTTAGCTGGTTTTGTTTCGGCAATTGACCGGCGTCATTAGTAAAGATAAAATCAGCCGCTGATTTGAGTGTTCCTGATTAATATCCGATAACACTCAATGCAAACGGGTCTATTCGGTCGTTCGATTAACCCCAAACGTTGGCTTTCATAGAACCGCCTCAATGTGAAATCCGGCTAAACAACAGTGAGGTGAATTTTTGAGATATATCATGGATAAATTAACAGCACTTTCTGTCAGCATCGGCGTTTTGGCCGGTGTTGCAACATTTTTGGCAGTAGGGCCTGCCAGCGGATTCTTTTTTATCTGGGCCGCAACCATTGCTTGGGCAGCCTATTTTTTCCTGGGCGCAACCAAGGAAGCCTTGATCAATACTATCGTGTGCGGTATTTTCGGTGTATTCATGGCTTGGTTCACCGCTATTTTACTGACCAATATTCCATCTGACGCCGCACTGGG
>PMJA01000258.1 GCA_003158415.1 Methylobacter sp. | reverse complement strand
CCTTAAGCATACGATAGACGGGATGCTTGTACCTACGCCCAACGATGAATATTTCATCTATCAGACCTTGCTCGGTATTTGGCCGCTAGGTGAACCGGATAAACCTGAAATGGCGCGTTTAGGGGTTCGGATTGCGGAATATTTGATCAAGGCGGCACGTGAAGCCAAGGTATATACCAGCTGGATAAATCCCAATACCGCGTATGAAGACGCCGTCGTGGCATTCGCCGATGCGATAATCAATGCGCCCTCTAAGAGCGAATTTTTGACAGATTTCCTACCTTTTCAGCAGCGGATTGCGCGGCTCGGATTGTTCAATAGCCTGTCACAGACATTGATTAAGCTCACTGCACCGGGTGTTCCAGACATTTATCAAGGTTGCGAATTATGGGATTTCAGCTTGGTGGATCCAGATAACCGGCGGCCGGTTGATTTCGGCCGCCGTCGAACCCTGCTTGATGCAATTCGGATACTTGCTACACAAACATCGCAACAACGCCGTACCGGTGTCCGCGCGTTATGTGACACGCTGGAAGATGGCCGGGCCAAACTACTGGTCGTTAGGTCGGCGTTGGCATTGCAGGAACGCTGGCCGGAAGTGTTTTTGCAAGGAAGCTATNNTGACGCGAATAAGCTTCCTCTGGGAGTAAAAGTTTGGGGAGATACCACCGTGTATTTGCCTTTTCATCGGCCCGGCAACCAATACACATGCGCCTTCACCGGAAAAACACTGGAACCGCAACAGCATCTATCTCGATGGCGCTTACCTGTCGCACAAATGCTGGAGGAATTTCCGGTGGGGCTGATTATTTGTGAGAACCTACCCTCTAATTTGGGGTAACCACTATAATCGGCAAACAAAGTTGTTAACCCTTGATCCTAAAAATCAATTTTCAAAGTTTATGTGCGTTATCGCACCGAACGCATTCAAATTAGCGTATAGACTGCTACCATATAGATAACAGCGATAACCATCGCATGCTATAACCATNNGCATGCTATAACCATCGCATGCTAGAAGCACTGCGTGATCCGATCTCCAGATCGCTAACGACTTTAATAAAAACCATGTCTGAAAAAATATTGCTTCCACTCTTACCAACTCCAAAGGTTAGCTCAGTGCAAGGCCAATCTTTCTTGCAAGCGAATCTTAACAAAGTCGCTTTATTTATTGGAGTGGCCCTACTGGTTGCGTTGGTATCGGGAACATCGCTCTGGGCCTTCGGCGAAATAAAGCAAGCAGCCGAGACACGGATACATACCACCCTAATAATAAACCGCGCGAACAATTTATTATCTCTATTGAAAGATGCCGAGACCGGGCAACGCGGTTATGCGCTAACGGGTGACGAGGCCTTTTTGGAACCGTATTTTGCGGTGAACGACAGTATTGTCGGTCAGTTGGGAGAGCTACGGCAACTTACGTTGAACAGCGCCGCCAGGAAACACCTGGACACATTGCTTCCATTGATAGAGGCTAGATTGACAAAACTATCGCAGGTCATTACCTTGCGCCGCAACCATGACATGGCTGGCGTACTGGCGATGGTCAGTAATGGTCAGGGCAAGCGGTTGATGGATTCGATTCGTGCCGAGATAAGCAGCTTCATCCAGATAGAGGACGTCGCGCTGGCGCAAAACGATGCGGCGTTGCAATCGAACATGCGCCAACTGTTTATCATCATCGTTGCATCCAGCCTGTTCACGTTGCTGTTTGCACTTGCTTTCGCCTATCTGTTTTATCGACAAACACAGCAGCGACACAAGAATTTAGTTCATCTCGAAACACAGCATTTGCTCGAACTCCAGGAGCAAACGAATAAACTGCTGATACAGGCCAACGTCACCTTGCAGGTCAATGAGGAAAAGCTTGCCGTTACGCTCAGCTCCATTGGCGACGCCGTGATCGCCACTGATGCCAAGGCGTGTATAACACTCCTGAATCCCATTGCTGAACGACTTACCGGTTGGACGCAGGCGCAAGCCAACGGCCGCCCGGTGGACGAAATATTTCACATTATCAACAAGGAAACCCGTCACCCCGCTACTATCCCGGTGATGGAAACCTTGGAACAAGGCACGATACAGGGCTTGGCTAACCACACCGTTCTAATCGCGCGGGATGGCGGCGAGTGCGATATCGCCGACAGTTGCGCACCGATTCGTGACCGGGATAATACAGTCGTCGGCGCCGTACTGGTGTTCCGTGACGTCACCGAGGAATATGCCGTGCAACAGGCTTTGCGCGAAAGCGAAGAGCGGTTGAACGCCATCTTTCAAATAACCCACACCGGGGGATGGGAAATCAATCTGTTAGACGGCACGACACATTGTACGCTGGAGCATGACCGTATTTTTGGTTACGACTCACTCCTGCCGAACTGGAGTTACGAGATATTTCTGGAGCATGTATTGCCTGAGTATCGCGCTGAGTTGGATCGGCGTTTTTGCGCAGCCATTGAGACGCAAACTGAATGGAGTTTCGAATGTCGTATCCATCGGCACGATGGCAAAGTGCGCTGGATTTGGATGACCGGTCAACATAAATACGATACGACAGGACACACGTCGCGCATGGCTGGAATAATCCAAGATATTACCGAGCGCAAACAGGCGGA
>PMJA01000122.1:3708-3960 GCA_003158415.1 Methylobacter sp. | reverse complement strand
ATACCTATGCCCAGAGGGAGAGGGCGTAAAATGGGGTTCACACCCCACCCCACCACTAAGTTAATAATAAATGAGAATTTTAGGGATAGACCCCGGTTCACGATTGACCGGATACGGAATTATAGACGAATCGCCGCAAGGCTATAGCTATGTAGCCAGTGGCAGTATTCGGATTAAGGCGGATTATTTTCCCGACAGGCTTAAGCAAATCTTCGACGGTTTGCTGGAAATTGTCGATAACTACCAGCCGGA
>PMJA01000122.1:0-3689 GCA_003158415.1 Methylobacter sp. | reverse complement strand
TCAGGTTCAACACATGGTGAAAATATTGTTAAATGTGCAGGGCGAATTGTCACTGGATGCCAGCGATGCCTTGGGTATCGCTATTTGTCATGCCCATTACCAGCAAACGGCGATTATGCTAAGCAAACAGGGCGTATACAGATGATCGGTTTTTTACGCGGTAAACTGGTGCATAAAGCGCCGCCTTTTTTAGTGCTGGATGTTCAGGGTGTCGGTTACGAGGTGGAAGCGCCGATGACGACGTTTTATGATCTGCCCGCGCTCAACGAAGAGATCAAACTGCATACGCATCTGGTGGTTCGGGAAGATGCCCATATTTTGTTCGGTTTTTCTAGTGAAACCGACAGGGCGCTGTTCCGGACGCTGATTAAGGTCAGCGGCGTCGGCCCCAAGCTGGCGTTGACGATTTTATCGGGACAGAGCGCCGAAGAATTTCACCGCTGTATTCAGGATAACGATACGGTAGCGCTGGTGCGCCTGCCCGGTGTCGGCAAAAAGACCGCAGAACGCCTGGTGATTGAAATGCGCGACAGATTGCCTGCTGTGGATGGATCGGGCGCAACAGGCGCAGCCAACACCGGAGCGACTACGTCGGCTATCGGCAACCCCAAGCAGGAAGCCGTCAGCGCCTTGTGTTCCTTGGGCTACAAGCCTTTGGACGCCAGTAAAATGGTGCAAAACATCAGCGCCGAAGGCAAATCGTGTGAAGATATTATCAGGCTGGCATTGCAAGGCGCGCTCAGATGATTGAAAGTGATAGACTGATTACGGCTAGCCGCCATACCGATGAAGAGCGGCAAGACCGCGCCATACGTCCCAAACGTCTGGCGGAATATGTCGGGCAGAAGGAATTGTGCGCGCAAATGGAGATTTTTATTCAGGCGGCGACAGCGCGTCAGGAGGCTTTGGATCATGTGTTGATTTTTGGCCCGCCGGGCTTGGGTAAAACTACACTGGCTAATATCATCGCAGCGGAAATGTGTGTTAAAATTCGTCAGACATCAGGGCCGGTACTGGATAAGGCAGGCGATCTTGCCGCTTTGCTGACTAATCTTGAAGCGCATGACGTGTTGTTTATTGATGAAATACATCGCTTGAGTCCTGCGGTTGAAGAAATTCTCTATCCGGCCATGGAAGATTATCAGCTGGATCTTATGATAGGCGAAGGGCCTGCCGCCCGCTCCATCAAACTGGACTTGCCGCCCTTTACGCTGGTCGGCGCAACCACCCGCGCGGGTTTGCTGACGTCGCCGTTGCGCGACCGCTTCGGCATCGTGCAGCGGCTGGAATTTTACACGGTTGATGAACTGGCCAGTATAGTCATCCGTTCGGCCAAAGTCTTGGGGATTACGCTGGAGCCAAAGGGCGCATTCGAGATCGCCCGCCGTTCCCGTGGTACGCCCCGAATTGCCAACCGGTTGTTAAGGCGGGTGCGTGATTATGCCGAAGTAAAAGGCAACGGCGTGATTACCGAAGATCGCGCTATGCAGGCTTTGGACATGTTGAGAGTCGATAATAACGGCTTTGATGCGTTAGACCGAAAACTGCTGATGACGATGATAGAAAATTTCGGCGGCGGCCCGGTTGGGTTGGACACGCTGGCAGCCGCTATCAGTGAAGAGCGTGGTACCATTGAAGATGTCTTGGAGCCGTATTTGTTGCAGCAAGGATTTATTATGCGCACACCGCGCGGACGTGTGGTGACCCGAAATGCGTATCTGCATTTTGGCTTGCAGCCGCCGAAACAAATAGGCATGTCCGAAGACATGTTCGATTAATGTAGGGTGCGCTGTGCGCACCTTAGACGGTTGGTCAAGGCGCACACAGCACGCCCTACGCTAACCCGGTCTTTACGTTTAAATCATCAACACATGAAAATTAAAAAATTTATCTGGCCGATCCGTGTTTATTATGAAGATACGGATGCTGGCGGCGTGGTGTTTTACGCCAATTACCTCAAGTTTTTTGAACGGACGAGAACGGAAATGCTCAGAGCGATGGGTTATGAGCAGGATGAGCTGATGATCAATCCAGGCATTGTTTTTGCCGTGCGCTCAGTGCAGGTCGATTATCTTCGTTCCGCCCGATTTAATGAACAAATCCAGGTCAGCGCCGAGGTGACTCTCGTCAAAAAAGCCAGTCTTACATTTAAACAACTGATTACACGGGGCGACGACGTGTTATGCACCAGCATGATACGCATTGCCTGTTTGGATGCACTTACCATGCGTCCTAAAGCGATTCCTGAAAACTTACTAGAGCTGTTAACGAATGAACACTGATTTATCCATTTTCCANNGCCTTGGCCGATCTTTATAGAAAACTGGCGGCAAAGGATTTTGAGCCGGAAGGCATAGAGAAAATCTTCCTGGCTGGTTATAAGGAATTTTCTCGCATGCGTCAAACCGGCAATGTTGAAGCCGGTGTGCAAGTGGAAAGCGCTCAGCGGGTTATGCGTATCGAATTGTCCCGTGAATTGGAACGATTGGACGAACATTTGGCGTTTCTTGCCACAGTCGGCTCAACCAGTCCTTATGTGGGCTTGTTCGGTACGGTTTGGGGCATTATGAATTCCTTTATGTCGCTAGGCAATGTTAAACAGGCGACACTGGCCCAGGTGGCGCCGGGTATTGCCGAAGCGTTGATTGCCACCGCCATGGGTTTGTTTGCCGCTATACCCGCCGTCGTTGCCTATAACCGCTTTTCTACCCGTCTGGACAGGCTGACAGGCCGCTACGAATTATTCGTCGAGGAGTTTGTAGTATTGTTGCAAAGACAGGCGCACAGCAAATGAGCAGGAAACACGGACGCAGAAAACCGATGGCGGAAATCAATGTCGTCCCTTATATAGACGTCACCTTGGTATTGCTCATTATTTTTATGATTACTACGCCAATGTTGCAGACCGGCGTGGAAGTTGATCTCCCGCAAGCCGAATCCAAAACCGTGGAAACGGAAGGTGCAGGCGATACCCCCCCTATCGTGATTTCAATCAAGGAACAGGGGCTTTATTTCATCAAGGTTGATAATGGGGACGATGAGCCGGTGTTGCCGGAAGCGATCAATCCCAAGGTGGCGGCGGTGTTGGGTAATAAGCCCAAAACCCAAGTGCTGATTAATGCCGATAGAGGCGTGGATTATGGCACGGTGGTTACCGTTATGGCCGCACTCAAAAATGCCGGCGTGCCGACTGTGGGGTTAATGACCAAGCCCGAAGACCAATAAGCTAGATGGATAAGCAAAAAAGATTTACACGGCCATTTTTACTGGCCTTAATTCTACATTTTACGCTTTTGGGTTTGTTTGCGTTAAGCGCTTTATACAAACCGAAAGCTATAGAGCCTAAACTTGCCCCGCCTGCCCCGGAAATCATCCATGCGACTATGATTGATACGGCCAGTTTGCAGGTGCAGGCAGAGGCTGTAAAACGAGCTAAAGCAGCAAAAACTCAAGCCGAGAAAGAGCAGCTGGAGGCGGAAGCCGCTGAACAAGCCAAGGCTGAAGCTGCCAAACAGGCAAAAGCGGAAGCCGCCGAACAGGACAAAGCCGAGGCGGAAAAACAAGCGAAAGCAGAAGCTGCCGAACAAGCCAAAGCCGAAGCGGCCAAACAAGCCAAGGCTGAAGCAGCCAAACAGGCAAAAGCGGAAGCTGCTGAACAAGCCAAAGCCGAGGCGGCAAAACAGGCAAAA
>PMJA01000103.1 GCA_003158415.1 Methylobacter sp. | reverse complement strand
CCGCGCGAGCGGTTTAGTCCTATGGTACTTAGCGGAATAACGACAACGCGCAACAGGTTCCGATTAGCGGCATCATTACTGACAATAACAGCGGGACGTGTTTTTCGTATTTCGCTGCCCACAGAAGGATCAAACTCTACCCACCAGACTTCACCGCGCTTCACTGGACATATCTCCAGAAAGGGCGTTACACCACTCCATCGCTTCGTTTTCACGGGCTTGGTCAGCAGCCATGGCTTTATAGCCGCTATCCAAAGTTGTATTCAGTACATGAGGCCGCAATAAATCCTCAATAAACTGACTCATTTTCCGTTTACCAATGGTTCTATACAGACCGTCATAGACTTCTTCATCCAGCGTAATCGTCATTTTTTTGTGCATCGTCGTCTCAAAACACTTTATACGTGTAACGTACTATAACATAACACAAGAGAAGCAAGGGTAAGTTTAAACAAACGACACCAACATGCATTTTTGACGCGTTGAAAGCAACTGCGCCGCAGTTGATACCTTTGCGTGCTGGTATCAAATTTTAAGTGAAGCAATGAAAAAATATCTAAAGGGGGCAATCTGGTAAACTGGCCGTCTGAATGGGCGAACCATGAGTTATAATCAAGCGGGACTTGGCCTTTTTTAAACTCGAAACTTTGTGGAAAATACTTAGGAGCAACCGCACGATGACTTCCGAACTCTTGATTAACTTTGCGGTGCAGTTTCTTGGAACCGGGGGCGCATTCTTTCTCGCCTATCAGTCCTTCCAGAAACGCCGCATTCAGCTAGGCGATGAGCCGACACTACCCGAATACTTTGTCCGCAGAAGCACCTACTGGATAGGGATCGCATTGTATTGCACGTTTATAGCAGCACTTTACTGGTTACTTATCGGGCTGTGGCTGCCCTTGGAGCCGCTGGTGACGCTCATCGTGAAGAACCTTCGGCCTGGGGAATTGGTGAACCTTCTTAATGGCTTGGGCGAAAACACGATCATACCTTTGATTGTAGCAGGGCTGTTTCTATTTTTTATCGCCTGGGAAAGCCGGTTTAATCCTTTACTTATTTTAAGGGACAGCATCCATGACGTTTTCGCAATTCCGACAAAGGCGGTAGAAGTTTATAACGCTTTGGTTACATCGAGATTATCGGCGGTTGACGATGGATTAAAAGCACAGATCGCCAATCGTTTGCTGGTGACGAGCATCGACCCCGGTGATTTTGAAAAATCCAGCGCCACGGTCGAGTATAAATGGGCTCATAATTGCCTNNATGGGGGGAAATCTGTATCTCCTATAATGCGATGTCGGAAAAAGTCGCCGTCTGGAAAGAAGCAGAACCACACTACACCAAGACGATCAACCTGATCAAGGAACTAGACCGCCTCACCGGTCTACATTGTCGCTTACTCGCCTCTTTGGTCGTATTTGGGAGCGCAAGCGAGAATGATATATGGGCAACAGTGAAGCAGCTCGGCGGCAACGTCCACGAGACCCGTCTGAAACACACCTATAAATATATCCTGCAATTCGCAGCGGTCACCGCCATCGGTGTCATGTTGGGTAGAGAGCTTTCGGTCTCGCTACATAATGCATTGCTATTTCCCGATAAACCGCTGGCACACTTTAGTTACACTACGCTCCGGTGGGTTGCCTATGCCATTACCATGTACGTGCTTCCGATAGCGCTCGTCTTTATTTCACGGACGCTCGCCTTCAGGCTTCAACGAGAGCAATCTGACCGATATTATGGGTTCTATATGGCAATGATGATAATGGGCTTCATTGTCAGTACCACGGTATCAGCGCTTATTCTAGAATTAACGTTCTACCACAGAGAGCATTTCGATTTTCTGGAAAGCTTCATACAACATACCCGCTGGGGAATTCTGCCTGCGCTCGTGAGTGGTTTTGTGGCTTATCGAATGGACACGCCGGCAAGCGAATCGGAAGACTCAGGTAAAATTATAATGGCTGCGCTGTTGCGTTTTCTTGGCTGGGGGTCGGTCGCCGTCATTTTCATGCTTTATGCTACCGACGACTTGACCATCCAGGAGCCAAACCTGCGTTTCACCCTTGTCGGCACAGCTTTCTTCGTGGTCGGTCTCTTGGGGGCAGCTGCCCGTTTCAAAACGGCGAGGCCGGATGATTAGCTATTCCATAACCTGAACCAAATAAATCAGAATATAAAATAAGCTTATTGGAACAGAAGATGAGGCGAATTAGGCTACCAACTTAAGGCGGGACAGATAACATCCCTNNGTCTTTTGCTGAGCAATCATTGTTTTTACAGGATTAAATGTTTTCCTGTGTATCGCTAAAAAACCGAATTGTTCGATCTCCAGTATGTGCTGCCGGGTGCCGTAGCCTTTATGGATATGAAACGAAAAGTTGGGATATATTTCATGATAATTAACCATNNATTCTGTCCCGCTCAACTTTCGCCACGATAGAAGCCGCGCTGATCGATTGCACTTTACTATCGCCTTTAACAATTGCCTGCGCTGGCATCAATAAGTCGGGCAGTTGGTTGCCGTCCACCAAAACCTCATCAGGCGAAATCGACAAACCATAGACCGCCCGCTGCATGGCCAGCAGCGTGGCCTGGAGTATATTCAATTCGTCGATCTCGTCGACACTGGCGACACCCACAGACCAACTTAAAGCGCATGCTTTAATAATTTCGTCAAGGCTGCCCCGCTTGCGCGCGCTGAGTATTTTAGAGTCGGCCAATCCATCAATAGGCCTTAGCGGATTAAGGATGACGGCAGCCGCAACCACAGGCCCTGCAAGCGGCCCGCGACCGGCCTCATCAACACCGGCTATCAGAAGACTTTGTAAGATTTTGATACGAGTTAGCCTAGCGTAATATGCCCCGTCGAACATTACGTAAAAAACTAATCATATCAAATAGTTGCTGACTATCGCCTACAAGCGCCTCCATTTGCTCTATGGCATCCTCCAAGCGTAAATTCAT
>PMJA01000317.1 GCA_003158415.1 Methylobacter sp. | reverse complement strand
CTAATTAATCTGATGTCTTCGGCTGATATGCCGTTACGCTCCATGCCGACTGAATTTATGCCATGGGGCCGGGTAGGCTTGCCGCCAACCATAATAAAAGGCGGAATGTCCTGGGTAATCGCGCTGCCCATGGCCGCAAAACTGTATTGCCCTATTTGGGTAAACTGATGCACCAAGGCAAATCCGCCCAAGATAGCATAACTATTCAAATGCACATGCCCGGCTAAAGTTGCTCCATTTGCCATAATGACATGATCGCCAATAATACAATCATGGGCAACATGGGTGTAAGCCATAAACAGGTTATCATTGCCTATCTTGGTAACACCATTATCTTGCTGGGTTCCCCTGTGCATAGAGGCAAATTCACGAATCGTATTCCTATCGCCGATTTCAAGCCGCGTTACCTCAGACGCATATTTTTTGTCTTGCGGATCTTCGCCGATTGATGTGAATTGATAGATACGATTCATCTTCCCAATGGATGTGGGGCCCTTGATAACAACATGGGGACCTAAAACTGTACCGGCGTCAATTTTTACATCCGCTCCGATGACAGAAAAAGCGCCAACGGACACATCATCGGCCAATTCAGCATGACTATCAATTATAGCTGTTGGATCAATCAAAATTAATCCACCACTGCGGCACATCGGATTTCAGCACTTGCGACAAATTCGCCGTCAACTTCCGCCCGGCATTCAAATGCCCAAATGTTGCGCTTGCTTTTAATAAACTTTGCCTCCAACATCAATTGGTCTCCCGGCACAACAGGCCTTTTAAACTTGGCTTTATCAATACCTACCAAATAATAAATCATACCGGCCAATTCATCCCCGGCTGTTTCCGAGGCTAATAGTCCGGTCGATTGCGCCAAGGCTTCTAAAATCAAAACGCCCGGCATAATGGGTTTTTGTGGAAAATGGCCTTGAAAAAAGGGTTCGTTATAAGTGACATTTTTCACTCCTAACAGCCTAATTCCGGGCTCGCACTCAATCACCTTGTCTATCAATAGAAAAGGGTATCGATGCGGCAAGAATGCTTGTATTTGTAAAATATCTAATGTGATAGACATGATTAAGAGTGATTCATAGTTAGTATATGCGCTTAGGTGAAAGTATGGCTTACTCAGGCATTGTTGACAGTTTTTTTACAACCTGAGCTGTTATATCAAATGTTTCCTTTTTATAAACAACGACATCGGAAAGCAGTAATAAATCATATTCTTCGTCTTTGGCTATGCCGCTGGCCACTTCAACGATTCGACGCTGCAATTTACCTAATTCTTCATTACGGTTTGCATTAATGTCTTCATTAAATTCCTGCTGAGATTTTTTAAAATCCCGCACTTTATTTTGGAAGTCTTTTGCCGCATTGCGTTTCTCTGTATCACTCATCACAGAAGCATCTTTAGCCATTTTTTCATCCAGATTTTGGAGTTCTTTTTGTTGAGACTCCAACAGCTTGCCTCTGGCCCCAAACTTTTGATCAAACCGTTTTTTAACTTTTTCCATTTGCGGGGCTTGTTCAAGAACGGCATTCATGTTGATAACACCGACTTTTATGTCGGCAAAACCGACGTTGGCAACAAACATCAGTCCTAAAAATAAAGCAATTTTCGTTTTCATTGTTAAATCGATCTCCGGCTACAGTTAAAGTATAAATAAAAAGTAAATAAGTAGGTTAAATTATAGAGGATAAGCCCGTTAAACCAAAACAACTTCTCAGAAGTTTTGACCAAAATTGAACTGGAAAAACTGGGTTTGATCAGGTGCCGTAATAATATTGTGATTATTAATGCCGGAGTTAGGGTTATACTGATCATAAGTATATACGCCCTTATTCAAGGGGTATGCCGCACTTACGGATAAAGCGCCAAACGGCGACAACCACTCGCCTGAAAGGCCGGCGGAATATTTCATATCACTTAATGAAAGGCCGTCGCTGATTTGTCCGGCGTCAAGAAAGGTTCCCATTCTGACAGACTTTGTCTCTGACATAAAAGGAACGGGGAAAAATAATTCCGCATTACCAATAATTTTTGAGGAGCCGCCTAGGGGATAGCCATTTGAATCCCTCGGCCCCAGCGAATTATTTCTAAAGCCGCGCACCGAACCGTTGCCGCCACCAAAATAATTATCAAAGAAAGGCAGACCGCTAGTGCCCATATAGCCGCCGCCGTAACCGACTTCGCCATTCAACTTAAAAACAAAGTCCTTAGCCACGGGGTAATATCGCTGCTGCCGGTAACC
This sequence comes from Methylobacter sp., assembly GCA_003158415.1. Taxonomy (GTDB): domain Bacteria; phylum Pseudomonadota; class Gammaproteobacteria; order Methylococcales; family Methylomonadaceae; genus Methylobacter_C. Next base: position 697 of record PMJA01000317.1, on the reverse strand, counting down.
AACTTTATAATAATCCAGATTACTGCCGGGAATCATCGCCACACCGGATATGCGATGCTGTACGCCGTCAGTGGGGAATATCGCCTTATTAAGGGTATTATGAGTCCAGCTTACGCCCTGACTATAGGTCATAAAACTGCTACCTACGTTGTTAATAAAATCCGAAATTTGATAGGATGAATAAGAAGTAGTCGATAATGAGGTATGCTTAACTTCGGTCGAAAAAAGCAGGGTGTCGGTTTCATTAATCGGTATTCCAAAACTGGTGCCGGCATTGGCTATACTGTAATTATAGTTGGCTACATTGATGGCGCCGGAGTTTCGCGTGGTATAGCCGACATTATAGCCTTGACTTACGCCATCCGTAGTAAAATAGGGGTTATTAAAGCCAAACTGATAACTTCTCATATACGAACTGTTATTAAAGGCGACATTCACCCGCTTACCCGAACCGAAGACGTTATCCTGGGCAATGTTGGCATTTAATACGATGCCCTGAACCTGAGAGTAGCCCACGCCAGCCGATAAATTACCGGACGCTTTTTCTTCCACCGTATAATTAACATCAATCTGATCGGCTGAACCCACAACCGGCGGTGTTTCAACATTAACCGTCTGGAAATAGCCCAAACGCTCAAGACGGGTTTTCGAGTGCTCGATTTTAGAACTTGACGCCCAACTGGCTTCCATTTGGCGC
>PMJA01000415.1:2907-3617 GCA_003158415.1 Methylobacter sp. | reverse complement strand
GCCATCCACACGCTATCGATATTGCGCTGTTTGTCGAGAATAACCGCGCCATGATTCAACACCACTTCTTCCTGAAAGGGCAGCGTCACGCGGTCGAAAGCATGGACGTCGCGCCCGGTGACCGGCACGATTTTGAAACCCTTGGACAGCCAATGCCACAGCCATTGCTGCTTGTGCGTCGCGTAGGAATTGGGCGTGCCGTCAGGTAAGCAAGCCCGCACTTGCAGCTTGGGATCATCGGCGCCTAAGGCGCATTTACGCAAGGTCTGAAACAAGGTGTCATCAAGGTCTAAAAAAATGTAGCTTTGCATGGTTGGCGTTTTGCGGTTGTAGTTCAAAGCGGGCGCTGATGGCGCGCCATGCGTGCAGTCGGTCGATCAGCGGTTTAAGCAGCGGCGTTTCATGACAGAGAATGATGTCCCGATAATCGTCAGGGTTCACGTTGTAAATAAAATTGGCAATGTCGTCTTCATAATTGTCTTTAAACTGAGATATTCGGGTAATATCGTTACCTTCATGTATCGGCGAACGCGTGGTGCTTTGCACTTTTACCTTAAAACCGGCGCCTTCCAAGGCCCGTCCCAGCAAATAGGCCGGCGCGTTGCATTCGCCGGTGCCCAATACCAGGATGGGGCGGCTGTCTATAGAATCGAGGGTAAAGCCGCTCCCACACAACTGATTCACGACATCGTCGTCAAAACTGACCGGTG
>PMJA01000415.1:0-2814 GCA_003158415.1 Methylobacter sp. | reverse complement strand
TTGCCGGTGCTGATTTCATCGTCGATTAACACTAGGGTTTCGGCATTTAAAAACCGTTTCCGGTAATCCGGTCGCACAGGATAATACAGAAAAAAGTCAGTAGCATGACTATGGGCTTCTTCAAATTCCAGCCGCTCACTATCGTCCAGGTGATAGCGGGTGGTTTGCATAAACAGCGAATTTTGTACGCCTTCCCGGCAAGCCGCCTCGAAAACTCCGTAACCCAAGCCGGTTGCAGTTTCCGCCATGCCTATCCACAGCGAACTGTTGCCTGCGCCGTTTTTAAGCACGGCTTTCGCCAGGGCGCGGTAAGACCAGGCCATGACTTTGGGTGACACCGGATAATGTTTGCCCAAGACTTTGCTGACCAGCAAAAATTTACGCTTGCTGCTGACCCGCGCGGCAAAGCCCAGCAAACGCTTGAGCGGAATATGTCCGGGTTCCACGTCCAGCCGGAGCGTGCCGGTATCCAATTCGATAGTGACTGTTTTGTGCATGTGTAGCGATATTTTTAAGGTTATTGGCTGAAAAGTGCGGCGACTTGCGCCAGGAAGTGCAGTGCGCCCATTTTAAAATCCATGAATGAAAAAGCGCTGGCTCTAAGCATCCCGATGACACCCACCATAATCCAGAAGACATTCAGCAAGGTATAGGCGTTGTCTTTTTTAAGGATGGAACACCAGGAAAGTATCACCGCGTCTGTGGTGTTAAAAGCCCAGACAAAAAAGAACGGGCTTTCCGCACCCATCCAGCTGACCAGCGAGAAACTGAAAACCCGCATCAACACACCGACCATTTCGATGAAGCGGATGTAGGTATTAACGAATGAATTTATTTTATTGAGGGGCATAATTTAAAACCGGTTAAGTGAATTGCTTTCCGTGCGGGAAAAATGCGGAGGCTGCTGTCATGAATTTTATCAAACGATCTCTGCTAGTTCACGAAGCTTACCCAAGAAATAATTAAAGCTAGGTGAGGTGTTATTATCCAAATCCATGTGAGGAGTGATTTTCTCTGACCACGTCGATTTTTCAGCTCCTACAACGTGCCAGCCTTGGCTTGAAAGACCTTGAGCGCCACCTTTATAAACGGCTTCGGCGAGTTTTTCCCATGTTCCGCAAATTGAATCGCTGATATAAGTTTTTAGCACAGCGTCTTTGGTTTTTGGGTAGGCTTGCTTGATGGCTGGAATATCACCAAGAAACCAGGCTTCACCTTCTTCGANNCGGGGTAAATTAGTCAATAAGATACGCTTGCTTGCATCGACACTGACGTTCATGTTTGCAGGAATTCGACCGACACCTTTGTAGGATTTGACGTCAAAAGTATGCGTGGCACCAATGATTCTGGGGATAAGGCTATCTAACGCAACTTTCCCGGACTGGTCTTCCACGAGTATTTCAAAGTGCATAGGTTTATCTTGCATCCAGATAATCGCTATACCAAAGTCCGCCTAATGGCAGGCCTTCGGCGACCATGTTTTTTACCAGTTTATCATCGCTGGCTCGCCGAATAGTCGAAAAACCATCCGCGCCTTTTTCCAGAATCCAGACTTCTTCCGGGTCTAGCGCATCGACAAAATAAGGCTGGTGCGTGGTGATAAAAAGTTGAGTGCCGCCTTTTTTACCCGTTGCATGAGTGCGAAATTCAGCAGCCAAGGTTTCCAGCAGTTTGTGATACAGGCCGTTTTCCGGCTCTTCAATACAAATAAAAGGTGGCGGCGTAGGATCTTCCAACAGCAGCAAATAGGCAAACACTTTTAATGTGCCATCGGACATTTGCGGGGCATAAAACGGGTCTTGGAAGCCTTTGTCATTAAAGCGCAACAGCAAACGCCCGTCCGAGGTTTTCTCGGTGTCGATTTTGTCTATGCCCGGAATTTTTTCCGCAATACGGTTCAAAATATCCTGAAAAACGGCCCGGTGTTCGCGCTCCATAAACTGCACCACATTGGCAAGATTGTCGCCTTTGCTGTTCAGGTGTTGCTGCGCCCCGGACAACGGCATACTGCGCGCCGCATCGGGTGTGAAATAACTGAGATACCAGCCCTCTATGAATTCGCGAAAAGCGGAGATTCTGGGGTGTTGCTTCAATGCGCCTAGTGTGGCTATGCCGAGTTTTCTGTTGTCGGTAAGTTCCACAAATTCAGCTCCCGCTTCCAGAGAGTTTTCTTTTAATGATTGCTCTAACTTCTCTAACTTTATTGTTTCTTGAGATTTGATGGTTTCTTGAAATATTTTAAGAATCTTTAATGGGGCAAATCCCTCTTTACCTTCCTCTATTACCTTACCTTCTCCTTTCCAAACAACGCCTTTTCCATTAACCAAAATTAAGAAAGCAGTAAGTTGTCCCTGTGTTTGTTTTTTTTGATGTTGCAAAAGATATTCTGCCGCCACAACAGGTCGCCCGGAATCATCAACGATAATGTGAATTAAATAACTGATGGGGCAGGCATCTTCATTTTCCCTGTAAAAAATTTCGAACAAAATTCCCTCAGATTGTCCTTGAGAGCATATTTTTTCAAAGCCACCACGACCGCGTAAATCGCAAGCTTCTTCTACGCCGAATTTAAGCGCGTCAGCCAGAAAACCGAACACATCAAACAGTGTACTTTTGCCTACGCCATTTTTGCCGATCACCACCGTCATGGCAGTTAGCGGCTCTGATTTTGGCCCAATCCACAATCTTCCCAGCGCAACATCTTTCAAGCCGCGAAAATTTTGTACCCGGATGCCTTCGATTTTAGCCATTTTTCACCTTCGTATCGTTCTCACGCTCTGTGTCACTGCTCTTAGCCCCTTCTCCCTTGAGGGA
>PMJA01000101.1 GCA_003158415.1 Methylobacter sp. | reverse complement strand
GACGCCTTGGGTTATGTCATTACCGCGCGGGATATTGAAACCCATGTCGCAAAGCTGGTAGCTGAAACCGGCATAGAGTTGATTGCGCCCGCCCGCTTGGTGGGTTTGATGTCCGGCGATAATGAGGTTTGCGTCAGTTTAAAACAGGGTAATGACTCATTAAATCTGACAGCCCAGTTGCTGGTCGGTGCGGATGGCGGCCTGTCGTCAGTCCGCCAGTTGCTGGACATCGCCCAGCAAGTCACAGAATACGGTCAAACTGCCTTAGTCACCACCGTAAAATCCACACTCCCTAATAAAAATACTGCCTACGAGCGTTTTACGGCATCTGGGCCGCTGGCGCTATTGCCCGTCGCTAAAAACGAGTGTGCCGTAGTTTGGACGCGCACGACGGACGATGCTAACGCCCTGATGTTAGGCAATGAGGCGGATTTTCTGGCCGAGCTGCAACAATGCTTTGGTTTTAAGTTGGGCCAGCTTAGCTTGACTGCGCCCCGGCGGGCTTTTCCCTTGTCGCTGATACGCGCGGAAAAAATGGTCGCAGGCCGGGCAGTGATTATAGGCAATGCCGTCCATCAGCTGCATCCTGTTGCCGGTCAAGGCTTTAACTTAGGTTTGCGGGATGTGGTGAGCTTGACTGAACTGCTCATCCTGCAGCATGAACAGCATAAGGATATAGGCGCAGCCGACTTTTTAAAAGCCTACGCCACCTCCCGAAAGCAAGATCATGACCGGACGATAGGTTTTACCGATGCCGTGGTCAAAATTTTTTCCAACGAATGGTTGGCGCTGGCCGCCGCCAGAAATATCGGCCTGACGTTGCTGGATCATATTCCCGCCGCAAAAGCGCTGCTGACGCGCCATGCCATGGGGCTTGCGGGACATAAACCTTCCTAAACATGAAAAACCAGGAAGGGGTTATAAAGTACAGTTTAGAGCATGTGCAACAGCCGATCAATGAGCCGTGTTCATTAAGTGAAATCAACGCTTGGCGCACGGTTATTTTTCGTCTGGGTCTCATTGGACAAGATCCTGATAGATATGACAACTTGGGTTTTGGCAACATCAGTCAACGGCTTAATCCACAAAGCAGCCGGTTTATTATNNTTGATTAAGCCTTCTTCCGAATCTCTGACCCACGCCAGCATTTATGCCCTAGACAGCCATATACAGGCGGTCATTCATGGTCACAGTCCTGAAATATGGAAGCATACCGTAGCGCTTAATCTGCCGCATATTGCCGCCGACATTCCCTACGGCACGGTGGACATGGCAATAGCCGTCGAGCAGTTATTTCAAGCCGGAAACTTAGGGCAGACAAAGTTATTTACGATGCTGGGGCATGAGGATGGCGTGGTCGCTTTTGGCGGCAATATGCAAGAAGCTGCAGGGGTATTGATAAAGTATCTATCATTGGCCATCGGCATTGAGCAGTCTTTGTAGGCCGGAATAATCCTGTATTAGTGCAGCTTACTCAAGAAAGACGGATCAATACGACAGCCGCCGACTTCGGGATGTTCTTGCGCATCCTGCTCGAAATCCTGATAAGTCGGCAACTGGAAAGCAATGCGGTTTATTTTTCCGTCAGAGAATTCAAATTCCATCGCACCGCCTTTGGCGCGTGGACTGTCGGCTTTGGTCGTAAATAACAAAATACCGATATTGGCAGTCGGCTTGCCTTGTTGACCGGGTAGCGTGCGGGCGCAACTTAGCTCGTTAATGGCTAATCCGGAAATAACCTGCACCAACTGGTTGGCGGTAACTATAATGCCCTCTCCAGGAATGGCGGCAGGTGCAGGTGTTGGCGCGACTACGGCAGCAGGAATCGCGGTTGATGCGGGCGTTGCTACAGGGGGCGGTTCGACTGGTGGCGGCGTCAATAATTTCTCCAGGCCGAAATCGCCCAAATGATTTTGCAACAAAACAGTGCCTTCACCCTGCTTGGTTGTGGCTAATAAAGGAAACAACTGTTGCTCCATTTCGGTCTTGTTTGGATTTTTTAACACGGAAATCAGCTGTCGCTCTATCGATTTAAGCGGTATAAAAAACTGTTCTTTTTTCTGGCCCGATGCCTCAATCTGTTGCCAATCCGATGGCAAATTGACCGGTAAGCCCATTGCTTTCATGACGGCATAATCGTCGGCAATCAGGCACAAGCCAAAGTCCTTGCCGCGATAACTTCCCATGACCTTAACCGGAATGCCGTCGCTCATCGCCTTTTGCAAAGGCGTGTTGTAATTGTTCCAATCGCTGTTATTGGCTAAAAAGTAATAAAGAAAGGCATTGCGGTCAAATTTGTTAAAGCCCAGATCCTTCATAACCAACTTTATTTTTCGGCAATTGTTTTCTACGTCCTTATAGTTAGCCCAGTCCGGTTTTAAATTGGGTTTGGCAGGATGCTTTGATTGTTCGATTAGTTGTAGCAGCTTGATTTCGCCGGTAGTCGATTTGATGGGCGAATAGCTTATTTCATCAAAGGATAAATCCCGCGCATCGGGCATACCATCGGCGGTGGTTTTTAACAACAAGGACGAAGTGATTTCGGGATAAATTTTCAGCTCGCCTAGCGGTTGAGTATCCGACCCCAGAATATTAACGCCGCCTTCTGCGACTGCATAGACTTTAAAGAGGGTTTGATTTAGAACACCTGTTTTACCGGAAAACGTCACTATAGCCGGAAGGGAATGCGATTCCGAACTATGCTTGACCGAGGTCGGCGTGGTCGTGGCAGGCGGCGTGTTTTTTGCCCATTGACCGGTAAACTGCCCGATAATAGCGGCCCCCATACCTACGCCGGTTAACGCCATCAAATTGCCGGCGGTGGTGGCGTCGTTGACCATGCCTGATACATCCACATCTTTGTTGGCGCTGGAAGAAAAGCTGTAGTCAACCAGGGTTTCTTTGCCGGAATCCAGGCGCATCCAGGGCGTCAGCGTTAATTTTTTGGCATCGAACTTGAAATTACATTTGCCTGAGGTTGCCTGATAGGTAAAGCCGACGGCTTCATTGTTGAATTTAAGATTATCATTACGCACGCTGAAAATAAGCGACGAAGACAAGTCGCCTTTTTCATAAGACGGCGTCATATTGCTGCAACCGCTCTTTAATATATTGTCGCCTTTAAAATCGAACTCAGAAATCAGCCGCACATAATAATCGTCGCCATCAATGACTTGAAAGCCGGGCAATGCCTGGAATTGATGAGACTGCGTTAATTGTCCGGGTTGCGCGTCATTGGTTTGGGTCGATGGGTAATCAATGGCTATTTGCCGGGTAGGCGCACATCCGACTAACATGACACTGATAACCAAACTGAATTTCAACGATGAGCTATAACGGATCGACATGCTTTAAACCTTGTGCCGCAAGTTATACGGCGTAGCCAGCTGGAAAAAAGAAAATGATAGGGCTTATACGGCGCTTTTGTCATGTTTTATTTTTTAGTTCTATGTATGTTGATTAACATCGGTTCTAGTAGGTTAGCCTACGCAGCCGCTCTCAGCCGAATCTTTGCCAGCACCTGAACCATCTGATCCACCTTGGCAGAGGAAAATACGCCTTCCGGCCCTTGCGGATTAATATCGGTAAATGGCGATTCATAAAGCCGGTCTGGTTCCATCACGCCGTTTTCAGTCAAATATTGAACGACCAGGTTGATGAACTCAATTTGGTTTGGTGTGACAGTGGTACCTGATATAAACTCGCTGAATGCCTGAGTGGCTGTCTCCCTATCCAACCCTACCAAGGAACGGATGAACATGCCCAAGCCATGACTTTGTTCCTTGGCCAGATTGATAAGTTCCATTGAGCCACCTGCTTCGATTAGCATGTACTCCAGTTCAGTAAGGTCTGACGAAGTCAGTGGCTGATTGCGACGCAGACGTTGCAAAGAGACATGGTTCTCATGCGCCCTGAGAAACTGCCGGGCTTTTTCTTTGAACTTGGCCAGATCCATACCGCTGCCAGCTTGAGGCAGATCAACCACCGTTCCATCGCTCAGCTCATCTTCAAAATCGGTATAAACCACGATCTTGTTGGCCTTTTCAATCAGCTTTACCAGTGCCCGCAGCTTTTTCCGCACGACTTCCAGCATAGCAACCGTCACATCCTCCCACCAGTCATCACCGGCAACCGCCTGTATCAGGAGCATCTGGGCCTTAACCGCAGGAATGGCATCTTGTTCTTCCAGGGCGCTGGCAATGGCCTGAATCTTATCCCGCAGGCTGTTGAAATCGGGCTTGACCTGGAGTATGGATAGTTGAGCCCGCAGCACCAGCATATCAAAGCGTTTGCCTTCTTCATCCTCATCACTTAGCTCTGTGGGCAAACCTGCCACGTTGTTTGTTAACTCGTTGATGTCGTCAATGCCGAGCTTCTGCCACGCCTCAGGCCGGGCGTATTTTTCTACCGATTTGCGCTGCGTCCGTACCACAAAGTTATCGAGGTTCATGGCGGCGACATTTCCGTGCAGAAAAGCAGCTATTTCCTCCCGTAACTGTGTTTCATTAAACTGATAATTAGCCCGTTCGGCGATTTGGTTCTCGATTACCCGTTTTTTGTCTAATTCAGCAATCATCTCCAGTCTTCCCTTAAACAATCGGGTACTCAGCGACTCACTGGATGATCCTTCGGAGTTTTCGGGGTTCTGGCTGAAAAACTCAAGGTTCTGGCAATAGTCGAACAAATAGAAGAATTCTTTATCCACTCCCGGCGCGAATAAATCCCCGCATAAGCGTGTGCCGCGCCCCAGCATCTGCCAGAACTTGGTTTTCGAGCGCACCACTTTGAACAGCACCAGATTGACCACCTCCGGCACATCGATACCGGTATCCAGCATATCCACCGAGATGGCGATATGCGGCATCTTGTCTTTATTGGAAAAGTCATCAATCAGACTCTGTGCGTATTCGGTCTTGTAGGTTATGGTTCGGGCGAAATGGCCTTTGTAGTGCGGATAATTGATGTCGAAGCGTTCGGCAATGAAGTCGGCATGGGCGTTGTTCTTGGCAAATATGATGGTCTTGCCCAGCCGGTCGCCGCCTGCTACTTTTTGGCCTTTGGTCATCAAATGCGCCAGCACCTTGTCTACGGTATCGGTGTTGAACAGCCATTTATTTAGCGCGGAGGCATCGACGGAATCCGGCGTGCTGCCATCCTCATCCCATTCCAGGGCATCCCACTGTTCTTTTTCATCTTCGCTGAGGTCATCATACTTGATGCCTTCGCGTTGGAATTTAAGCGGCACAGAGACTGCCGTGGGTGGTACCAGATAGCCATCGGCAACCGCCTCGTCCAAGGAATAGGCATCGGTGGGAACACCGGTTTCAAGATCGAACAGCCCATAGGTATTGTGGTCGATTTCGTCCTTCGGCGTTGCCGTCAGCCCAACCAGTAACGAGTCGAAATAGTCAAAGATGGCCCGATATTTTTGATACACCGAGCGGTGCGCCTCGTCGATAACAATAAGGTCGAAATGTCCGACACCGAAACGTCTTTGCCCTTCGACTCCGCTCAGGGAACCCGTGCTGAGCGAAGTTGAAGCATCAATCAGCCCCATCATAGTTGGATAAGTGGAAACGAACACCCGGCCCTCGGTATGTTTCTCGGTCACCAGATTAACCGGCGACGAATCCGGCAAATGCTTTTTAAAGGCATTCACCGCCTGCCGAACCAACGCCACGCGGTCGGCCAAAAACAGCACCCGCTTGGCCCGATTGCAACGCATCAGCAGATCAGTAAGGGCAATCACGGTTCTGGTCTTGCCCGCACCCGTCGCCATCACCACCAACGCCTTGCGCTGGTTGTCCACCTCGAACGTTTCGGCTATCCGACGCACGGCGCGGGTTTGGTAATAGCGTTCGATGATGTCGGTGTTGATAATAGCATCCGCCAACGGTTTATGGCTGGTGCGGCGCTGAATCAGCAATTCCAACTCCTGTTTTTTGTAAAAGCCCTGGACAGCCCGAGGCGGATAATTGGCATCATCCCAGAGCCAGTGTTCATAGCCATTGGAATAAAAAATCACCGGGCGTTGGTTATACTGTGCTTCCAGGCAGTCGGCATAGAGTTTAGCCTGTTGCTGCCCAACCTTGGCATCCTTGCGAGTACGCTTGGCTTCAATCAGCGCCAGCGGCTTGCCGTCATCGCCCCACAGCACATAGTCGACATAGCCTTTCCCTTCGGCTCCGCTCAGGGCAAGCCCTTTAATTCCGTTCAGGGCAGGCCCTTTAGTTTCGCGTTGGCTGAGCGGAGCCGAAGCCAACATGCCGATAACTTCAATTTCAAAGTTCTTTTCAGTCAGTTCCCAGCCCGCCTCTTTAAGCAGCAGATCGATAAAATAATCGCGTGTTTCGGCTTCTGAATAATCGTGGGTATCGGGTTGGGCTAAATTGGCTTTCTTGGCGGCGGTAAATTCTTCGCGTAGTTTTTTAAGCTCCTCATCAAGCGCGGCTTTGCCTGCCAGTAATACAGAAAGCTTCTCGTCACGCTCACGTAGCCCGGATTCCAACGTGTTTAGTTGAGCTTGCGTTTGCGGCGGGACGGCAGCGGTCTTGGGCAACCGTTCCATAGAAAAACATAGACCGGGATCAGGCCGCGCTCTTTGCCCATAGGTACGGGCCAGCCAATAGCAGAAATGAAACAGCTCGCGGGTTGCGGTCAACGCATCGGCAGGCAGTATTTTGCGGTTACTATGCACCGCCAGATTACCAAGGTCTTTAATCAGCTTGGCTTTGGTAAACAGCGGAACACCGACCAGCTGCCGAAAGCTGGGCTCATGTATTAGGGCGCTCAGATGATCCTGGTACGGCAGCTTCAGCGCTGGGTCGTATTTGTACAGCCACGATACTGCCATTTCCAGAGTACGCCGGGCATAAAAGCAGGATGTTCGCGCATCGGTGTTCGCCAGGGCTTCCGCTTTAATGGCGGCTTCAAGCAGCATAGGCCATTCGGTTTCTAGGAATTGGAAGTGGGGGGAAGTCATGGGTTCAGTATTAGATGAAAAAATTGATAAAGATTAATCTGGCTTACAATCTTGACTTTCTTAAGCATGGTAATATGATATGTGATATGAAAACAATTCGTGTCGTTTTGGATACCAATGTCCTTGTCGCTGCATCGCGGAGTCGAAGTGGAGCCTCGTTTGCCTTGCTGTTGGCCTTGAGAAACGGTCAATTTAATGCGCTGGCATCGGTACCCTTGATGCTGGAATATGAAGCTGTGCTGAAACGACCGGAACAACTGGCGGCAAGCGGGCGTAACGCGACCATGACCGATGCCTTTTTGGATGCGTTGTCGCTGTTTATTGAACCCGTACACCTGCATTACCTTTGGCGACCGCAATTACGCGACCCGGCCGACGAAATGGTACTGGAAACCGCATTAAATGGCCGCGCCGAAGCGCTGGTCACTTTGAATATTGCTGATTTTGTCCCTGCCAGCCATTTTCGGCTGCCGGTGTTGACCCCTGGTGCGTTTTTGCGCCGACTGCAAGAGGAAAAAACCTGATGACCAATTATGCGCTGCGCGTCCCTGAATCCCTCTTCACTTACGTCCGCAAGGTAGCGGAGGAAGAGCAAGTATCGATGAACCAGTTTTTCGTCATGGCGATTGCCGAAAAGGTTTCCGCGTTGAAAACTGAGACCTATTTTCGTGAGCGGCAGGCGCGCGGCGAACTTAATGCCTTCGACACTTGGTTGAATGCCAGTCCTGACGCAGTACCGATGACAGGCGACGAGTTGGCTTGATTTGGCAACGGTCATGAGGCGCTCATAACGTTGGCTCGATTAATTGCTGAACTTGCTCATGCAGCTCAGGTAAATCTTCATGGATGGTTTTCCAGACAATTTCCAGGTCGATGTTGAAATAACCATGCGCAAGCGCGTTACGCATTTCATAAGCAAAATTGAGCGGTACTTCCGGGTGTTGCTCGGTAAACTCAGGATGGTGGCGTTTAATGTTATTGGATGCTTCACCGATAATTTCAAAGTTACGAATGACGGCATCCTGGGTCTTTTCGTCTTGCAAAAACCCAACTTCATCCAAATCCTCAATATAACGATGAATACGCTCAATCGCTTCGACAATATGGCCGAGATATTCCGGTAAACGGAGAATGTCAGTTTTGCTCATAACGGTTCGGCCTCTTGTAGCACACTGTCTCTGAATTTATCGGGCAGTGCTCTGGGAGTTAAGACATCCACCGCTAAGCCAAGAAGTTCTTTGAGTTCATAGCGGATGGCGCCTATATCAAACAATGTGGTTTCCGGCGTGGGGTCGACCAGCAAATCCAGATCGCTGTCTTCGGTATCATCACCGTGCAAGACCGATCCGAACACCCGCACGTTTTTGACGCGGTGGCTCAGGGCGATTTCGCGGATGGCGTCGCGGTGAATTTGCAGGGCTATGGATGGGCGCATTTATAGTTCTCCACGAAAGGCTCGGTGTTGGAGTGAGATGAAAAATAAATGTAGGTCGGGTTAGCGTAGCGTAACCCGACNNGCTAACCCAAGGAGTTCTTTGAGCTCATAGCGGATGGCGCCTATATCAAACAATGTAGTTTCCGGCGTGGGGTCGACCAGCAAATCCAGGTCGCTGTCTTCGGTGTCGTCACCGTGCAGCACCGACCCGAACACAGGCACATTCTTGACGCGGTGGCTCAGGGCGATTTCGCGGATTGCATCGCGGTGGATTTGCAGGGCTATTGATGGGCGCATTCAGAGTTCTCCACGGAAGGCTCGGTGTTGAAGGGAGGCGAATAGGGCGTCGAGTTCGGCTAGACACCGACGTTGAATGATTTGTTGACTTTCAATAACACCTGCAACGCGAATAAAATCTTGTTGGAGTTTCATAGGAGGGAGTAGTAATGGAAAGCTCCGAAGTTGGGTCATGTTGATTGATGCAATTCCGGTTGTCTGCTTGGCAGAGCGAAGGAAGTATTTCTTTCCTCGTTGACTGCTAACAAGCCAGTTCAGAAAAAGTGGCGTGAGCTGTTCAGTTATTAACCGTACTCTAAAAATATGATTCTGATGAATACATTCTAACAATTCATCATTCCAAAGTGTCCCACGACCTAATTTATCCGGGTCTCCCCCTTCAGTGAGTAGCAAGTCATTCTTCTTCAGCTTGTAACGTTGAATTTCATCTTCAGTTGCATCAATGTCTTTAACAGCAGACAGGTTTAGAGCTTTGTCTTGGACGTTCGCAACTGCAAGATATGGAACAGTTCTAGCTAATTTCCCATTAAGGGGTCTACCTTTTGTAATTCCTGAAACGATTTGAGCTATCTCACCCAATGTGGTCGAGTCTGGCCATTCTTTCGAATTTGCAACCGGTTCACCAAACATCTCAATAAAAATGGACTGTGTGAGGCTATCCAGTTGCACCAAGGCTTCCCGGCGCTGAACTCTGAGCGCATCGGCCTGATCCAAAATGGCAGCGATGCGGCGTTGTTCTGGGATAGTCGGCAATGGAATGTCGATTTCTTTAACACCCTTAACTGATAGGTGCTTCACCGTTACAAATGGTGTCGAATCTTCAATCTTTTTTAGAGCTTTAGGCAAAAAATGAAATAGGTAGTCATCATCTAAAATACCTTCCCGTGCTTTGATTTTACAAACTCGTTGATTAAGTAGAGCAGGGCCACCTTTCCATTTTGCCACATTAAAGTTCCCATCCATGCCGATGACTGTCTCATCGTTCTGAACTAAAAAATTATTGCCAAATTCACCGGAATAACAAGTTTTTGAAAAACCTCTAACCACATCTCGAATCCGAATTATTGGCATTCCCTCAGAGTTATTGAATAGCTCAGACTTAAACGCAAATCCAGAGAGAATATCAACCACTTTCTCAAGCTTCACAGTAACCACTGTCACAACAACATTCCCTCAAGCACTATTCGGTGTATTACGATCAAGTTCATTCTACTATCCTCTTGGGTTTATCACTGCTCTCGGTGCTTTCCGTTCCCTGAGCGGAGTCGAAGGGAGAAAGGGGATTTAGGTGGCTGGCATTGTTCCCTTCGACTTCGCTCAGGGAACGCTCCTCACTCAGAGAGCGGTCATCGCTCAGGGAAAGTCCCTCGCTCAGGGAACGGTCATCGCTCAGGGAACGGTTCGGGGCGATTGACTGAGTTATGGCTGGCTCACGGGAGTCTGCTGTTGGCTGAGCGGAGTCGAAGCCAACATTGCGCCAATGACTCTCATTCCGGCATTCCGCCAAGCGGTGAATCTGATTCATATCCCCAGCTATCAAAGCTTGTTTCTTTTTATGGCTCCAGCCCTGAATCTGCTTTTCACGGATATAGGCATCCTCAATACGTTCACATTCTTCACAGTAAAGCAAAGTCACCGGCAAGCGTTTGGCTGTGTGCTTAGCGCCCAATCCATTCTGGTGCTCCCATAGGCGCCGCTCTAAATCCCAGGTACTGCCTGTGTAGTAGCTGCCATCAGCGCATTCTAGTATATACATGTAGGGCATGATGTGCGCTCCCTTCGACTACGCTCAGGGAACGGGTTGTTTTGATTTTGGTGCTTGAGCGGAACCTTTAAGCCAAACTGAGTCCGTTGGCTGAGCAGAGTGATGCACTGAGCCTGTCGAAGGGTCGAAGCCAACATTAGTTTTACGCGCCATGAATTCTTCGGTACTGCTTAGCTTTCCGCGTAACGCCCCGAGCGCGGCCTGAAAAGCCGCCGCGCGATTGGATTTCTCGCTGGGTTGGCTCGGCGTTCCCTGTGGGTTAACGACGACCAATAACGGTGTTTCCGGTGGCAAGTCAAACGGTTCGTCGAAAATGACCGCATAACCGTCATAATGGGCTTTCAGTGCAATTAAAGGCATGTTTTTTCCTCAGTATTTGGGTTTATTTCCGTTTGGCAATTAAGGCTTAGAATAGCATCCCCTCAAGCTTTTTCATTCCCGCCTGAATCTCAGTCTCCAATTCGGCCAGCTTAGCCATAATATCCTTGGGGTGGCGATGCTCCACGACTTCATGCACCACTTCCATGTAGCGGTTGATCGAAAGGTCGTAGCCGTTGGCGACAATGTCCGCCTTGGGCACACAAAAACTCTGTTCGGTGCGGGCGCGATTGAGCTCGCTGGGTTCGTTCGTTTCGACTTCGCTCAACGAACGGGTAGCGTCGGCACTGTTCGGGGCAAGCCCTTCGACTACGCTCAGGGCAAGCCCTTGGGCTGAGCGTAGTCGAAGCCAGCGGGCTAGCACATCCGGCAGGTTGTTCTTGCCATGTTCAACTTCGGTCAAGGCTACGGCAGGCGTTACCCCCAACTTTTCTTCAGGCAATAGCGGTTGGCGTTTATCGTCCAGACTCCAGCCGTCGGCCTGCATATTGTAGAACCAGACCTTATCCGTACCGCCCGAATTGGTCTTGGTGAAGATCAAAATAGCCGTCGACACCCCGGCATAAGGCTTGAACGCGCCGGACGGCAAGGAAATAACTGCGTCCAGTTTTTGTTCCTCTACCAGCATGCGCCGCAATTGCTTGTGCGCATTGGACGAGCCGAACAACACGCCGTCCGGCACGATAATCGCGGCCCGGCCGCCGGGTTTTAACAGGCGCAGGAACAGGGCCAGAAACAGCAGTTCGGTTTTTTTGGTTTTGACGATAGCCAGCAGGTCTTTGGCGGTGTTCTCGTAATCCAAAGAGCCTGCAAACGGCGGATTGGCGAGGATCAGCGAGTATTTTTCCTCGTCACCGGCATGATCCTCGGCCAGTGAGTCTTGATAGCGGATGTCGGGGTTCTCAACGCCATGCAGCATCATGTTCATGCTGCCGATGCGTAACATGGTGTTGTCGAAATCGTAACCGTGGAACATGCCGTGGTGGAAATGTTCACGGCATTGCTCATCACGCAGGATTTCGGGATGCTTCTCGCGCAGATACTCACCAGCGGCGACCAAAAAGCCACAAGTGCCGCTGGCGGGGTCACAGATCACATCCTTAGGCGTAGGCGCGGTCAACTCGACCATCAACCGGATAATGTGGCGTGGCGTACGGAACTGACCATTCTGTCCGGCGCTGGCAATCTTGCTGAGCATGTACTCGTACAGATCGCCCTTGGTGTCGCGGTCTTCCNNGCGCAGGAAAGGAAAAACGTGTTCGCCGATGACCGTGTACATTTCAGCAGGGGCAAAGTTCTTAAAACGTGACCAGCGCAGGTCGTTGTAGTCACGGCCCTTGGCATCCAGTCCTTCGGGAAAAACGCTACGTTCCATCGGCTTACCTAAACGCACGGATTTGTTTTCTTCCAGGGTATGCAGATCGTCCAGGCGGCGCAGAAACAGCAGATAAGTGATTTGTTCCATTACCTCCAGCGGATTGGAGATGCCGCCTGACCAAAAGGCGTTCCAGATTGAGTCGACTTGGCTACGAAGTTCGCCGGTGAGCATATTTCAGTCCCTGTGTGTTCTTGTTGCGCCGCCATTTTTGCCGGGCAGAGTTAATTAACTGTCCGGTACTATACAACAGTCAGACTGCGTTGCGCATTTTTCCGGATCCTTATATTTTTCCCACATTTTAAATTGATACCATGTAAAATTGATCCTAATGTATTTTGTAAATTTGGGATATTAACGTGTTTAGAGGAACAACCATACTTTCCGTCCGTCGGGGCGACAAAGTAGTAATCGGCGGCGACGGTCAGGTCACATTGGGCAATACGGTCATGAAGGGCAACGCCCGCAAAGTTCGCCGTTTATATCATGACAAAGTGATTGCCGGTTTTGCTGGAGCGACGGCGGATGCGTTTACGTTATTCGAGCACTTTGAGGGTAAGTTGGAAAAACATCGCGGCAACTTGACCCGCGCCGCCGTAGAAATGGCTAAAGACTGGCGCACCGATCGCGCCTTACGCAAACTGGAAGCGTTGTTGACCATTGCCGATTCTAAAACCTCGCTCATTATTTCCGGCACCGGCGATGTGATCGAGCCTGAATTCGACTTGATGGCCATAGGTTCAGGTGGTGCTTTTGCCCAGGCGGCGGCACGCGCATTGCTGGAGAACACCAATTTAAGCGCACGCGAAATTGTCGAAAGGTCTTTAAATATCGCTGCCGATATTTGCATTTATACCAATCACAATCTGCGTATAGAAGAATTAGACGCAGAACCCAACGAGTAAACGCATGACACAGATGACCCCTAAAGAAATTGTAAGCGAGCTGGATAAGCACATCGTCGGCCAGGCCAGTGCTAAACGCTCTGTCGCTATCGCACTGAGGAACCGTTGGAGGCGTCAGCAGGTGGATGTTGCCTTACGCGATGAAATCACCCCTAAGAATATTTTAATGATAGGCCCCACCGGTGTCGGTAAAACGGAAATCGCCCGCCGCTTGGCGCGTTTGGCGAATGCGCCGTTTATCAAGATAGAGGCCACCAAGTTTACCGAAGTCGGTTATGTCGGTCGGGATGTCGAATCCATTATTCGTGATTTGGTCGATACCGCCGTCAAAATGACGCGTCTGGCGGAAATGGACAAGGTGCAAAATAAAGCCTNNATGGGCGTGGAAATCATGGCGCCTCCCGGCATGGAAGAAATGACCAGTCAATTGCAGGGCATGTTCCAAAGCATGGGTTCGGGAAAAACAAGGTCGCGCAAAATGACCATTAAAAAAGCCTTGCAGTCGTTACAGGAAGAAGAAGCGGCCAAGCTGGTCAATGAAGATGATATACGCTTGCGAGCGGTGGATGCTGTGGAACAAAACGGCATCGTATTCCTGGATGAAATCGACAAAATTTGCAAGCGCTCGGAATTAGGCGGCGGTGGCGGCGAAGTCTCGCGCGAAGGGGTGCAGCGCGATTTATTGCCTTTGGTTGAAGGCAGCACGGTCAGCACCAAATACGGCGCGATTAAAACCGATCATATTTTATTTATCGCTTCGGGCGCGTTTCATGTCGCCAAACCTTCCGACTTGATACCCGAACTGCAAGGCCGTTTTCCTATCCGCGTTGAGCTGAGCGCGCTGTCAGCGGATGATTTTGTCCGTATTCTGACCGAGCCGAATGCGTCATTAACCGAACAGTATCAGGCTTTACTGGCCACCGAAGGCGTGTCATTGACCTTTACCGACGCCGGTATTTTGCGCATTGCCGAACTGGGATGGCAAGTCAATGAAAACACCGAAAATATAGGCGCCAGACGTTTGCACACGATGCTGGAGCGCTTATTAGAAGAAATTTCCTACAACGCGCCGGACTTGATAGAAAAAACTATCGTCATTGACGCCGCCTATGTCGATCAACACTTGGGCGAGCTGGTTCAAGACGAGGATTTGAGTCGGTATATTTTGTAGTTGCATCGTTCCCATGCTCCGGCGTGGGAATGCCGCCGGTGACGCTCTGGCGTCACGCAACGCTGGAGCGTTGCAGGATGAATTCCCACGCCGGAGCGTGGGAACTATAGAAATTTACTTAATCTGAGTCACTTAATTTCAAATTGAAAATGCGCTTAACTGTAATCCCCTGCAATACCTGGCCCACCGAAATCAAACTGCATCAGGTTTCCAATGTTCTGGAAATCAGTTTTGCTGACGGCAGCGTGTTTAAACTGCCGAGTGAATACCTGCGCGTTTATACGCCTTCGGCGGAAGCGGTAGGGCATGGGCCCGGACAGGAAATTCTCCAGGTGGATAAAGAAGCCGTCGGCATTAAAGAAATTAAACCGACAGGCAATTATGCGATCACGCTGGTCTTTAGCGACGGGCATAATAGCGGCATTTATACTTGGGATTTGCTGTATAAGTTGGGTGCCGAATATCAGCAGTTATGGGCTAATTACCTGGACGAGCTGAAAGCTGCCGGACTCAAACGCAAAGAACCACTAAAAAACTAGGCAAGAACATGACTAACAAAAACACCACCCATTTTGGTTTCAAACAAGTCGCTACCGAAGACAAGGTTAATCTGGTACGCGGCGTATTCGATTCGGTTGCGGGACAATACGACATCATGAACGACTTGATGTCACTGGGCATACACCGGATATGGAAGCGCGTCGCCGTGCAATTGAGCAATGTGCGTAAAGGCGAACAGGTGCTTGATCTGGCGGGCGGCACCGGCGATTTGACGGTGCTGTTCGAGCAACGCGTCGGCAAGGAAGGTCAGGTTGTTCTGGCCGATATTAATTCCGAAATGTTGCGCACCGGCCGCAATCGCCTGATAGACAAAGGCTTGGTCGGCAATATCCGCTATGCGCAGGTTAATGCCGAATGCCTGCCTTTTGAGGACAATACTTTCGATTGTGTCTGCATCGCTTTCGGTTTGCGTAACGTCACCGATAAAGACGCCGCGTTGCGCTCCATGCACCGGGTGCTAAAGCCGGGTGGTCGCGTTATCGTGCTGGAGTTTTCGCATCCCGTCGATAAAGTCACCGAAAAAGTGTACGATTTTTATTCCTTCAAGCTGCTGCCCAAGATCGGCAAGCTGGTCGCCAAAGATGAAGAGAGTTATCGCTATCTGGCCGAATCCATACGCATGCACCCCAAGCAGGACGAGCTTAAAAAAATGATGGAAAACGCAGGTCTGGAACGCTGCGAATACTTCAATATGACGCAAGGAATCGTTGCCGTTCATAGAGGTTATAAAATCTAGCATGGTTATAAAGCCCTTGCTGATGAGCGCGATGGAAGCGGCGCTCAACAAATACCTTAGTTTGGATCAGAACAGCGGCGAATTTTTAGCGCCTTTGGCGGGCAAAGTCATCGCCGTGACGATTACGCCGTTTAATGAAACTCTGTACTTGTGTCCCAGTTCCGATGCGATACAACTGCTGGATTACAGTCCGGAGCCGCCCGACACGCAATTGACGGGATCGGTTTTTGCATTAGGACTGATGGGGCTGAGTTCAAAACCTATGCGCGCCGTTTTTTCCGGCGAGGTGACCATTGTAGGGGACATGAAGACGGGTCGAAAATTTCAGGAACTGTTCGCCAAACTGGACCTTAATCTGGAGCAGCAACTGGCCCGCTACACCGGTGACACAATAGCGCATAACATCAGTCAGTTTTTCCGGGCCGGTCAGGACTGGAGTAAGGAGTCGGTTGAAACCTTTAAGCTGAACGCTTCGGAATTTTTGCAGGAGGAAACCCGCGATTTACCGGCGGGGCCTGAGGTCGATATTTTTTACGCTCAGGTCGATGAATTACGCACCGATTTTGATCGCCTGCAAAGTCGGGTTGAACGCCTGGAAAATACGCTGTTAAATTAATTTAAAGGTAACTCGTGATCCGACCTAACACATTATTACGCCTGATCCATATCAACTGGGTGCTGGTGCTACATGGCCTGGACGAAGTTGTATTAAAAACCCATTTATTCCGCCCGGTTCGGTATCTGGCGTTTGTCACGCCCAGCTATTGGCTTAAAGCCAAAACCGAGCCGCGCGGTGTCAGGATCAGACGGGCACTGGAAGATCTGGGGCCTATTTATGTCAAATTCGGCCAAGCCTTATCCACCCGCAAAGACCTGTTGCCCGACGACATTGCAGATGAGTTGGTCAAGCTGCAAGACCGGGTTCCGCCTTTTGCTAATGAGGTTGCTCGCGGCATTATTGAAAAAGAACTAGGCATGTCGATTGCCGAGGCTTTTGCCGAGTTTGATCCTAATCCTTTGGCCTCGGCTTCTGTAGCGCAGGTTCATACGGCGGTGTTGCATAGCGGCGAGAACGTTATTGTTAAGGTATTGCGCCCGGACATTGAAGCCCGGATTCGCTCCGATATAGGACTGCTTTATGAAGTGGCGCGTTTTGCTGAACGGTTCTGGGCTGATGCCAGGCGTTTGCGGGTTATGGACGTGGTGGTCGAATTTGAAAAAACCACGCTGGACGAGCTAGATCTGGTTCGGGAAGCAGCCAATGCCGCCAAATTACGCCGCAATTTTGAAAATTCAAAATTGATCTACATCCCCGAAGTCCACTGGCCGTTGACGCGTCAGAAAGTCATGGTGATGGAACGGATTTACGGCATACCTGTCGGCGAAATTGAGCAGCTTAAAGCGGGCGGCGCGGATTTTAAATTATTGGCCGAACGCGGCGTGGAAATCTTTTTTACTCAAGTTTTTAGAGATAACTTCTTTCATGCCGACATGCACCCCGGCAATATTTTTGTCGATCTACCGGATAAATACATCGCCGTCGATTTCGGCATCGTCGGGTCTTTATCACTGTCCGACCAACGCTATCTGGCGGAAAACTTCCTGGCTTTTTTTAACCGCGATTACCGGAAAGTAGCGGAAATGCATGTAGAATCCGGCTGGGTCTCCAGCACTACCCGCATAGAAGAATTTGAATCCGCCATACGCAGTGTTTGTGAACCCATTTTTGAAAAACCGCTGAAAGATATTTCCTTCGGCCAATTATTATTGCGCTTGTTCCAGACGGCGCGGCGTTTTGATATGCACGTCCAGCCGCAACTGGTGTTGCTGCAAAAAACGCTGCTGAATATTGAAGGCTTGGGTAGGCAGCTTTATCCAGAGTTGGATTTATGGCAAACCGCCAAACCTTTTCTCGAAGAATGGTTCCATGAACGCTTAGGCCCTAAAGCCAAAATCGAAAAAATCATCAAACAGTTCCCCGAATTTGCCGAACAATTTCCGCANNAGGCAAATGGATAAAAACCACCGGACTACGGTATGGGCTATGATAATCAGCGCCGCTGTCATTAGTGTGGCGGTGTTGTTTCAATAGTGGTTTAAGCTGGATTTTTATAATGGTGTGATAATCTATGCCGCCAAACCTTACAAACCTGGAGTATGAGAATATGAACGCCAGCCCAACTCTGCGCCCTGCTTCCGGCAATGGCGGAAGCATTCGCCGACGCTTATTGCCGTTATTGACCGTGGCCGTTACGGCTATCGTCATNNAATCCGACCTTCGAGACCGGCCTTAGCGCGGCGGCCGAGGCTGTGATCAACACGGCGATCTCATTTTACGAAAACACTTTTTCGAATAATATCACGGTCAGTATCGACTTTCACAATATGACGAGCGGGTTGGGCGCGAGCGAGTCNNGTTATTTATGATGAAACTTATGCCAGTTACCGGTCTCTGCTGACGGTCAATGCCAGTTCAGCCAACGATTTTACGGCGCTGGCAAATCTCCCTGCTAGCGTTCCGGGCGGAGACATCACTCTCAAGTCGGCCGACGCCAGGGCGGTCGGCTTCAATGCGCCGGGCATGACGTTTACCTCGACCAATAGCGGGGGTTTTTGTGCGGGCTCCAATCTTGACGGTTGCGTAGGCCTGAATGTCGGCCTCACCACCACCGGTGGCGGCGCTTACAGTTTACTCGACACGGTCGAACACGAAATCGACGAAGTGCTGGGACTCGGTTCATCATTGTTGGCGGGTAACCAGACCCAAACGTATAAATCTGCGGAAGATTTGTTCCGTTATTCATCTACCGGCGTTCTAAGCTACAATCTTGCTTGTAATACGGCGGCCTATTTTTCTATTAACGGGGGCGTCACCAACCTGAATTCATTCAACAACTGCAACAACGGTGGCGACTACGGCGACTGGGTTACCCATACGCCGAGTCAAGTGCAGGATGCCTTTACCAATGGCTCAGGCTCTTCGGGTTTGACGGTCAGTTCCGCCGAAGTGACGGCACTGGATGTCATCGGTTATACCTTAATACCGGAACCCGCCGGTGTCGCGTTGTTTGGCGTCGGGTTTGCCGGTCTGTTCATGGCGCGGCGCGTTCAGCACAAGAAAAACATAAGCTTATCTGCTTATTAGATGGCCTTATCTAATAATGTCGTATTGTGTGGATCAAGCGCATTAAGCAGTTATGATAAGATGTCAACATCCTATCAGAACAATGCAAATCGACCATCTGGAGCCATACTATGCTAATCGGACTACCCAAGGAAATTAAAGATAACGAGAACCGCGTCGGGATGACGCCCGGCGCGGTCAAGGCCTTGACGCGACGCGGCCATCGGGTGCTGGTGCAGAGTGGCGCCGGTGTCGGTAGTTCGCTTGCAGATGAGGAATATCTGTCTGCCGGCGCTGAAATTGTTCCCGGCGCAGCCGATGCGTGGGCGGCGCAAATGGTGGTTAAAGTCAAAGAGCCGATTGCGTCGGAATATCAGTATTTACGCCGGGATTTGATACTTTTTACTTATCTGCATCTGGCTTCGGATAAGCCCCTGACCGATGCGTTGCTGGCCAGCGGCACGACGGGGATCGCTTATGAGACTGTACAAACAGTTACCGGACAGCTGCCGCTATTGACGCCGATGAGCGAGGTCGCTGGGCGCATGGCGACGCAGGTCGGCGCTACCTATTTACAAAAATCGCATGGCGGTCGGGGGGTATTAATGGGCGGCGTTCCGGGTGTCGCTCCCGCCAATGTCGTCATTTTGGGCGCCGGAATCGTCGGCACCAATGCGGCTCGGGTCGCTGTCGGCTTGGGTGCGCAAGTGACGGTACTGGATATTAGCCATGACCGCTTGAAATATCTGGATGACATTTATCGCGGGCAATTACAAACGCGTATCAGCGATGAATATAATATCGAAGATGTGATCTACGAAGCCGATCTGGTGATCGGCGCGGTGTTAATTCCCGGCGGACGGGCACCGTGGTTGATTACCCGGAACATGTTGCCGACTATGCGTAAAGGTTCGGTCATCGTTGATGTGGCCGTCGATCAAGGCGGCTGCGTAGAGACAACAAAGGCGACCACCCACAGCCACCCCACCTATGAAATTGATGGCGTGGTGCATTACTGCGTCGCCAATATGCCGGGCGCTGTGCCGCGCACCAGCACTTTCGCCCTTAACAATCAAACGGCTGTCTACACGCTGCATCTGGCTAATGAAGGCCTGGACGCCGTGCGTAAAAGCCAGGCCTTGCAATATGGTCTCAATACCTATCGTGGCGCGGTGACTTATCCGGCTGTGGCGGCGGCGTTTGGTTTGGCGTGTATCGAGCCTATGCAGGCATTGAGTTAAGGCCATTAAGCTAGCGGAGAATACTCCCTCTCCAGCGGCATAGGTATCTACACAAGTACCAGCCCCTACACCCTCGCTTTGCTCTCCCTTGAGCGAGAAAGCCTGTCCTGAGCGGTGTCGAAGGGGTTGGGATGAGGGGGATATTATTCTCCTCTAATTTCTTCTTTATAGAGCCACAACGGCAACGCCAGCGTCAGCAAACTGGCGAACCAAAGCAGCAATTGGCGGTTGCTGATCGTGTACACGAACGCCATCCAGATTCTTGGGCCTATAGCGGGATAGCTTTCGATAAAATCATGCCCTGTGATAAATGCGCAAGTTTCGCCTGTGATAATTGCCAACACCATAAAAATCAGTGCGTATGCGCAAGCCCTTAGCGGTAGCAGGATAACAGCCGCCGTGATTAATATAGCCCAGCCCAATAATTGACTGAAGTGGGTGGTGACCATAAATGCCTGATAAATTCTATCTGTAAGAAAAGGATAGGCTTCTTCATAGTTTGAGCCGTGCATGATTAAGGCTGTTTCGATGGCGATAGCAATGAGTCCCATAATGGCTAATGCCAGACTGGCTGACTTAAGCCATAGCGTTGGAATGGATTGTGTTCCGAATAAGTCATTAATTTCAGGTACAAGGGCAAGGTTTTTGTTTTTTATGAAATAACGAATCAGTTTAAAACCTATAAGACCTGCAACCGGTATGTAGGTTACGGGATAGGGAATGCTGAGATATCGTCCATTCAACGCCAGTCCCTGCGATTTATAGAGTGCAATCGCCACGAAAGCCAGCACGAGGTAGTGTATCCAGATCCCCGTATGCACACTTATTTTATTCCGTAACATAGCCAGCGTATGCCGGAGTATCAATACCCCCAGCAATAAGCTCAATCCCCCGATAAGCAAGGCATGCAGGCGCTCGATCAGGCTGTAGCTGGTATACCAATGATCGCCTATCTGGGTAACCAGCAGTGCGCTTAACAATTGGGTAAAGCCGAGCCATGCCAAAAGCCGAAGCGGCGTAAGCGACAGCAATGTTTTCGCCTGCAAGCCGACCGCAAGCAGCGTAAGCAGCCCGGCATAAAGCAGGCGCTTGGGCCACTGTGGATTTTCCGTCACTTTGCCGGTCAGCGGGAATACCCGCTCGCGGTCTGCCGAGTAAAGCCCCCAATTGGCGCCGACTACGCCTTCCAGCTGGCTTTTCCAGGGCTGGTTAAAGGCTTCGACGATGTTGTAGTCGAAGCCGTTTTTATTGGCCAATTGCACCAGCGAGTGGATGAATTTAGCTTCGTTGACGACGCTGGGTATCGCCCAGCCGCGTTGCCGTCCGGCGCTGGGCCAGCCCGATTCACCAATCAGAATGGGCTTTCCGGGATAAGCCTCGCGGATTTTTTGGTAGTTTTTTTCGATATGCGCGGCGGTTTCTTCAATGGTCAACGGTTCGTCTTCCCAATACGGCAAAATATGTACGGTGAAAAAATCGACTTCTTTGGCGATTTCGGGATAGCGTATATAGAAAGACCATACATCGGCATAAGAGACCGGCTGCTTGACAGCCTGCTTGACCTGGCGGATGTATTGCAGCAGTTGCTCCGGTTTCAATTCGCCTCGAAGCAGAACTTCATTGCCGACGATAACCCGCTTGATGACATCGGGATATTCGTTAGCCGCTTTAATGAGTTGGGCGATTTCAGCCTGATTACCCTTGTCCTTACCGCCTATCCAGGCCCCTTGTATTATCTCGACGCCGTATTTACGGGCAATGGCGGGTACGCCCTCCATTCCGTCAAGACTGGCATACGTGCGTATGGTATGGGTTTCACCGGCCAGCATGCGTAAATCCGTATCCAGTTCTTTGGCGGTTGGATACACTTTCGTCAGCGGACTTTGACCTTCACGGAAAGGCGCAAATGAAAAACTGCTGATTTTGCCATCGGGAACATCGGGGCCTACATCCTGCGGCCGATTGCTTAACCACATTAACAAGCCGTTGACCGCGATAACCAGTAAAACAAACAGAATCAGTTTAGTAACTTTCATATTAAAACGGTAGACACTCAAAAGAATTAAAGGGAGATATGATAGCCTATTAGAACTATTTTATGTCGGCGATTCATTCTTCATTACGTCCCATTGACAACTTTCAATTCGTAAATTAATAACACGCTACTGCTAAGGTACAACTGGTGATAATATCAGCGGATAATGCCGACAAAAAAAGAACAAGATACAGGTGAGCTATTAAAGTTACGCTGTATCTGCTGTTTTATCTTACCTTAACGCGGAGCATCACCTATGCAAGGTCAAAGCGGGTTTTTCATTCAATTCTTACGGTTATCCGGCCCTTTTTGGCATTCCGAAAACAAGGCTGTTATCCGGCAACAGACGCTGGTTTTAATCATCCTAACGGTGCTGCAAGTAGCGCTTGCAGTCGTCATCACGGAATGGAGCGCCGCGCTGTTTAATGCGCTGGAACAGCACTCCATGTCTGGACTATTGAAACAGATTGGCGTGCTGGTGTTGATTTTTGCAGCCAGCATGGCGGTTACTTTCATGCATTTAACCGTTAAGCGAAACCTGCAAATCGGTTGGCGTTCCTGGTTGACGGAACGCGTTATCGGTCGATGGATGGACAAAGGCCGTCATTATCAGGTCACGCACATACAGACGGTGGAGCATGATAATCCCGATGGTCGCATAGCTGAAGATATACGCATCGCAATTGATGAAGCCATTAATCTTTGCCACTCGTTATTTTTTAGCGTGTTGTTAGTCATCAGTTTTACAACTATCCTTTGGACGCTTTCGGGCGCTGTTACACTGGATTTGGGATTGATAGAGCTGCCTATTCACGGTTATTTAGTCTGGATAGCGATTATCTATACCGCCGCAGGTTCATTTTTGGGTTGGTTGGCGGGTAAGCCGTTAACATTGACCACGAACGCCATGCAAACCGTTGAGGCTAATTTCCGGTTTGGGTTGGTAAAGGCGCGGGAAAATTCCCAGGCCATTGCCCTGATTCGTGGGGAGGCCAATGAGCAAGCCCGGTTTTTGGGGCTGTTTCAAGCGATTACCGAGGTTTATGGTCGGCAAACTCATGCCTTTGCAAACATTCTTTTGTTCAATTCAGGTTATTCCGTGTTGTCTATGGCATTCCCCATTCTGGTCGCCGCGCCGCGTTATGTGCTGGGTAGCATAACTCTCGGCGCGTTGATGCAATCAGTGCTGGTATTTCAACAGATGTCCTCCGCGTTGTCCTGGCCGGTCAATAATATGGCGGCCATTGCGCAGTGGCGGGCATCGGTAGAACGCGTGTTGGGATTAGTCCAGGCTTTGGATGATTTGGAGCAGGAGATCGCTCGCCCAGACCCCCAGCGCATTCTGATAGAAAGGCCGGATCAGTCTATCTTGCGCTTTCATGATTTGTGTATCTCAAAACTCGATAACGAGGTAATTATCTGCGGTCTTAATGCCGAAATCGGCTTGGGCGAACGCGTCCTTATTACCGGTGATGCGTCTACAGGCGCCAAGCTCTTCAAGGCGATTGCCGGCCTTTGGCCCTGGGGACGCGGGCGTATCGAGTTGCCGGATGGCGACCCCATGTTCTTTATGCCGCCGCGCCCGTACTTGCCGGACGGGACGCTACATGCCGCCATTTGCTATCCGTCTCCGGCTGAGTCATTTAGCTCCGCTGCTATTGAAGAGTTGCTCAATCTGGCTGGGCTTGAGGAATTATTGGAGCAACTTGAGCAGACCGATACCTGGGAAAAAGTGCTGACCCGCGAGCAGCAGCAGCGCTTGGGATTGGTACGGTTGTTGTTGTACAGGCCTAAATGGATACTTTTGCAAGAGGCCTTCGACTCGTTAGCTCCCGATGGCGAAGAATTGATGTTACGTTTGATCTGCCAACTGTTACCTGAAGCCGCCATGCTGATGATTACCAATCAACCCTCGGCGGCGGCGTTTCATCACCGGCAGATTATAGTGTGACCCTTCAGGTGTTGACAGCCGGAAAACAACGATGAATCAAACGATTGGCGAAAAGGCCGATAAGAAACTGCGCGGCGTTAATTTGGGCGGATGGCTGGTGCTTGAGAAATGGATGACGCCTAGTTTGTTTGAGGGCCTGCAAGCGAGAGATGAAACGTCCTACTGCGTTGAACTGGGCGAAAAAGCGGCGCAAGCGCTGACTAAGCATTGGAACACCTTCATTACCCGCGAAGACTTTGCCTGGCTGGCTCAAACGGGTATCAATGCCGTTCGAATTCCACTTGGTCACTGGATCTTCGGGCCGGATTATCCCTATCATCAAACTTATGGCGAATCTGCATATCCCTTCGTTGACGGGGGAATAGACATTCTCGATCACGCATTCGACTGGGCCGAGGAATTTGGTTTAGAAATCGTGCTGGATTTACATGCTGCACCCGGTTGCCAGAACGGCTTCGACAACGGGGGCATACAGGATGTTTGCGAATGGCACACTCAACCGGAATATATCGATTACTCATTGCTGATACTGGAGCGTCTGGCCCGGCGCTACCACAACCGGCCTGCCTTGCATGCCATTGAAGTATTGAATGAGCCCCACCAGACTATCGACACGGCCTTGTTGAAACAATATACCACAGACGGCTATCGCCGAATCCGGCAATATTGTCAGGCACAGGATGTCGCTGTTGTTTTCCATGACGGCTTCCGGTCATTCCGGGAATATACCGGCTTTTTAACGAAGCCGGAGTTTAGCAATGTAGTGTTGGATATACATCGTTACCAGTGTTTTGGGCGCGCCGAGATAGACGCCGATATTTATGGTCACATACGCGGTGCAGTCGTCGATTGGAAGACTGAAGCAGACGACATCATCCGTGATCTTGGTCATTCAACTTATGTAGGTGAATGGAGTTTGGGGATGGATTTTAGGGTCGAATCGCTGTGGGCTAAAGGGCTATTCAACCACGCGCCGCAAGAAATGGATGCGTTTCAACACACTGTTGCCTACCGAGCCTACGCCGCAGCCCAACTTCTTACCTTTGAAAAATATCCCGGTTGGTTTTTTTGGAGCTACAAAACTGAAACCATGCCGGATTGGAGTTTTCGCGACTGCATCAACCGGGGGTGGTTGCCGGACAGATTTGATGGGAAAACCATATAGGAGCAACGTTCTTCTTTCTCGTAAATGCCAGCTTAAGTCGTAAAATCAGGAAGATACGAAGAAAATCCGTAACTTCTCATTAGTCGCAGGCAACACCTAAGAATCAGGTTAAAATAGCTGAATGGATTCTCTCAAGCCGCAATTACCNNTGATCGGAGACATCGCCGCTGATACCGACAGCGCCGATGAGATTGTTGTCGGCGTCACGAATCAGGACGCCGCCGGGTACCGGCATGATCTTGCCGTCAGCCACGTCGATCAGGGCATTCATAAAATCCGGGCGTTGTGCGGCTACTGCGGCCAGACTGCGCGACGAAACGCCCATGTTGACCGCACCCCAGGCTTTTGCAGTGGCGATTTGCTGGCGGATCTGGCTGGCGCCGTCTTCCCGTTGCAGGGCTTTGATATGGCCTGCGGCATCCAGCACTACGACGGTCAAAGGCGCCAGATTTAATTCCCGTGCAACATGGGTGGCGGTATTTATAATAAGATTGGCTTGTTTTAANNTTGGGGTGTAGTCCGTCGGCTTGCATCAGGTTTTTATCCAATGCGACATCTTCCAGCAAAAAAGGGATTAACGGGATATTCAGTTCTTTAGACAATTGCGGATAAATGTTGTAGAACATATCAACGTAGCGCTTGCCGTAATTGGGCGGGATTTTCATGCCCAGCAGCAACACTTTTGCCCCCGCTGCTTGGGCTCGGTGGGTTATTTCGGCAAGATTGTTTTTCATTTCAACGGGCGACAGGCCGCGCAAGCCGTCATTAGCGCCCAGTTGCAGCAAAAGAATAGCGGGTTGCTGTGTAGTTAATATCGAATCGAGACGTGCCAGTCCTCCGGCGGTGGCCTCTCCGCTGATGCTGGCATTGCTGATGCGGTAACGGCTATGGGTTTTAAGCAGTTTTTGCTGTAATAAAGCCACCCAGCCTTGTTCCACTTCAATTCCGTAACCGGCGCTGATACTATCGCCTAAAACCACGATGACCGGCTCTGCCATAGCCGACATCGACAAAAAGGTAACAATCATGGCAAATAAAAATTTAAACATTATGCAAACTCAAGTTAATCAAGTATCAAACGACATTATAGTAACAGAAGGCCTGGGTAAATCGGTGCTAACTTCCGAAGGAAACTTGCATATATTGTCATCGATAGATTTGATAATCAAATCCGGTGAAAGTATTGCCATCGTCGGTGAATCCGGTTCGGGAAAATCCACGTTAATTGGCCTGTTGGCGGGGCTGGATACGCCCAGTTGTGGAGCTATTCGTCTTAACGGAAAACTAATAACCGCCATGAATGAAGATGGCAGGGCTGCTCTGCGTAATGAGCTGATTGGTTTTGTGTTCCAGTCATTTCAATTATTGCCTGGATTCACTGCGCTGGAAAATGTCATGTTGCCCTTGGAGTTAATCGGCGACAAACACGCCAAAGCCGCCGCAACTGCGTTATTGCACCGGGTGGGTTTGTCGCATCGTTTATCACACACGCCTAAACAACTGTCCGGCGGCGAACAACAGCGCGTTGCCCTGGCCAGGGCATTCGTGACTAAACCTGCAATTCTTTTTGCCGATGAGCCTACCGGTAACCTGGATAGTAAAACCGGCGCGACTATAGTTGATCTATTGTTCGAGCTTAATCTCGAAAATCTTACCACGTTGATATTGGTGACCCACGACCACGCACTGGCCGCCCGTTGCCAACGCACCATTCAACTGGATGCAGGATTTATGGTATGAGCCGTTTTAATTTGGCGGTACGCTTGTTATGGCGCGATAGCCGATCCGGTGAACTGACGATACTGATACTGGCGTTAATTATCGCAGTGACCAGTTCAACCGCCATTGCGCTGTTTTCAGACCGATTGCAACGCACCATGACCAATCAAGCCGCCGAATTTTTGGCGGCTGACTTGGTCATCGCCGCCCCGACTCCGATACCTGTCGAGTGGTTGGCGAAGGCTATGCAGCTCAATTTGGCGCAAGCGCGTACCGTTGAATTTGCCAGCGTTTTGGTTGAACATGACGAGCTGTTATTGGCCGGTATTAAGGCCGTCAGTGCCGCCTACCCCTTGCGTGGTTTTTTAAAAACGACAACGGACGATTATTCGACCGAAACCATCATGCACAATGGCCCGGAGCAGGGCGCGGCATGGCTGGAAAAACGCATACTGTCGGCGCTTAAACTTAAACTGGGCGATACGGTAACGGTTGGTGAAAAACCGCTGACCATCACTAAAATCATTACCTACGAACCCGACAAGAAGGGTGATTTTTACAGTTTTTCGCCGCGCGTGATGATTAATGAGGCCGACTTACCGGCCACCGGCATCGTGCAACCGGGCAGTCAGGTGCGTTACTTTTTTCAATTTAGCGGCGATGCCAAGGTTTTGGCTGAATTCAAGCAATGGCTTAAGCCGCAGCTCAATCCCTCGCAACGGCTCATGGATGTTCATGAAGATCGCCCTGAGCTGGGTTCGGCATTGAATCGTGCAGAACGTTATCTGGGTCTGTCCAGCATCCTGGTAATTTTAATTGCCGGTGTCGCCATAGCTATGGCGACCCGTCGTTATACCGAGCGCCATTTTAATGCCGCCGCGCTGTTGCGTTGCTTAGGCCTTAAACAACAGGAAATACTCCTGCTGTACGGCAGTCAATTTCTCATCTTAGGATTGGCGGCTAGTGCCGTCGGATGTTTGTTGGGCTGGTTTGCACAAGTCGGCTTGTTCCATTTACTGCAAGGATTACTGCCGCAGCATGTAGCCGATCCCGGTTTATTGACTGTTTTCTTCGGTTTTATCATTGGCATGACGGTTTTATCAGGTTTCGCCCTGCCGCCGTTGTTACGGCTTAAACAAGTGTCACCGCTACGGGTGTTGCGCCGCGAACTGGCCCCTTTGCCCGCGAGCGCATGGTTGGTTTATGGCTGTTCTACCGGCATTATCGGTCTGTTGATATGGACGTATACACACGATATTGAAATGACTGCAACCCTTTTAGGCGGTGGGCTGATAACGTTGCTGATGTTGGGTTTGTCGGCCCATGGCTTGTTGTGGATAATCCATAGGACGCTGCCGGCCATGTCATTGACCTGGCGTTTCGGATTGCAAGGGCTGTTAAGAAACAGCCGCGCCAGTGTCAGCCAGATTCTGGCTTTCAGCATAACCTTGGTAGCCATGGTGCTCAGCTTTACCGTGCGCACTGATTTAATCAATGACTGGCAAGCCCAATTGCCCGATAACGCGCCCAATCACTTTGCGCTCAATATTTTTCCGGGCCAACGGGCCGATTTTCAACAGGAACTGCAACGGCAGCAGATTAGCGGCAGCCAGTTTTATCCGGTGGTTAAAGGCAGGCTGGTGGAAATCAATCACACGCCGGTGCAAAAAAGGGTCAGTAAAGACACGCAGGGCGACAATGCCACGCATAGGGAATTAAGCCTGACCTGGACTCAAGAACTGCCTGACGACAATAAGCTGGTTGCCGGAAACTGGTGGTCTGAGCCGCAGCCCGGCCTGGTGTCGGTCGAACAGAAACTGGCCGATAGTCTGGCCATAAAGCTGGGCGATTATTTGACCTTTACCGTCGGTAGCCAGCAAATTAATGCGACGGTGTCCAGCATTCGGGCGCTACGCTGGGATACCATGAAGCCTAATTTTTATATGGTGTTCTCGCCCGGTACGCTGGATGCCTATCCTTGTACCTTTATCACCAGCTTTTATTTGCCAAAACTCCAAAAAAATGTGTTAAATGCACTGGTAAAAAAATATCCCGGCACTACCATACTGGAAGTCGATTTGATTTTGCAGCAATTTAAAACCCTACTGACGCAATTGACACAGACCATCAACTATTTACTGTACTTTGCCTTAATGGCAGGCTTTACCGTGTTGTTTGCCGCTGTTTATGCGACTTTGGATAGCCGGATTTATGAAGGCGCGTTAATGCGAACCTTGGGCGCAAACCGATCCTTGTTAAGAACAGTCCAATTTATCGAATTTGGCGCACTCGGCGTGATTTCCGGTTTGCTGGCCGTAGTCATCTCGGAAGCCGTTATCTTTGTGTTATATACGCAAGTGATGCATATCGTGTATCGCCCCAGCCTGTATTTATGGGCTGTTGTACCCTGTGCCGGGGGGCTATTCGTCGGCATCGCAGGCTGTTGGGGGGTAAGGCAGGTGCTGAATAAATCTCCACTCAGAGTTTTAAGGGAACTATAATAATGCCCCTGCGTTCGGATTGTGTTCATAATTTATTAAAAAAATTTAACTATAACTTCAAAGGTGATCGATATGAAAAAATTAGCTAACGTCGGTGTTTTTATCGGCAGTGTTTTACTTACGGCATGCGCTAGCCAAGGAGGATGGACGCCGACTGTCGATAGCTACAATGACCCTAATGCGGCTCACATTAACCAGGATATGGCCGAATGCAAGCAGCTTGCCAGCCAGGCATCGGGCGGCACGGGAACACAGACGGCGGTGGGCGCAGGTACGGGCGCATTGCTCGGTGCGGCTGGTGGCGCGGTTATAGGTGCATTTGCCGGAAATCCAGGCATGGGCGCTGCCATAGGCGCTTCGACAGGTGCTTTAGGCGGCGGTGCTTATAAAGGCCTAAGCTCAGAAGATCAATACAAAAATGCTTTTAACAACTGTATGAGCGGGCGCGGACACAAGGTCGTCAGATAGTCCGCATAGGGCGAGAGCGTCGCCTGTTTCGTCGAATAAAGTAGGTGACCAACTTAAGGCGGGACAGATAACATCCCTTAGAGGGATGTTATCTGTATAGTGTCCCACTTTAAATTGGAAGCCAATAAGGTTTGATAATGACGTTATGCTGACTCGACTGATTATTTATGTTGCCTGCTTTCTGAAAACATCGCCGTATTATAAAAATACCAAGCGGTTTTTTTATGATTTACTGGAAAATCCGGACAGCCGCATTAAATCCCGCTTTGATGTGGTGATGATTTGCCTAGTTCTGTTCAGCGTTTTTTTGCTGATTTACGAAGTGGATACTCAGTTGACCCGGATTGACGTGCTGATTGAGCGGGTTCTGATTACCTTGTTTATCATTGAATACCTGTTGCGGGCCTGGCTTTATAATGATGTCCATAAAATTATTCTGGCGCATCATGAAAAGGCTTCGTATTTAAACAGCCCTTTTCGCTGGGGCGAGGTCATCCGGTTGATTTTGTCCAAGAAAATCGAGTATATGTTGGCGCCGTTGGCTGTGATTGATTTACTTGCTATTTTGCCGAGTTACCGGCCGTTGGGCATGCTGAGAGTCTTGCTGATTTTTCGCTTGTTCAAACTGTTCCGGTATTTTAAAAGCCTGAAATTATTTGCCGAAGTGCTGGACAGCAAGCGCTTTGAGCTTTATACGCTGGCTGTTTTTCTGGGGTTCCTGATATTTATCGGCAGCACCGGCATTTACTTTTTTGAACACTCCGTTAACGGTAAGCAGGTCGGCAGCTTATTCGATGCGGTTTATTGGTCGATAGTGACGGTTTCATCGGTCGGTTATGGCGATATTGCGCCGCAAACCACCGGCGGTCGGCTGGTTGCTATGGCCTTGATCTTGACCGGGTTGGTGGTCATATCTTTTTTTATCTCCATTATCGTTTCTGCAGTTAACGACAGAATGCATGGTTTGCGTGAAAACAGCATTTATGCCGAACTAAAACGCTATGAGAGTTTTGTCATTATTTGCGGATTCGGCAGGGTAGGGCGGCATATCGCCCTGCAACTGCAAAAGCACCAGCAACATTTTGTCGTTATAGACAACAAGGAAGTGAACGCCTTGAAAGCAAGGCGGCTGGGCTATCTGGTCATTCATGCCGATGCCAGCAAAAATGATGTGCTAATCAATGTCGGCATTAATAACAGGGCGGCGGCGGTTTTATGTACGACAGGCGATGATGTGGTCAATGTTTATATTACCCTGACCAGTCGCTATCTCAACCCGGCTATTCGGATTATTTCCCGTGCCAATAGCCAGGATAACGTTAAAAAACTCTATCAGGCCGGAGCCGATAACGTGATCCAGCCGTTTGAAATAGCTGCTATGGCGGTTGCTGAATATATTGGGCAGCCGGTTGCTTTCGAGGCTATTTTGGGTATTATCCGTGAAGAAAAGCAGTTCATTATGGAAACCTTGCCGGTGCATTCAGATTCTGTGATCGACGGCATGAACATTGCCGAGGTCGATTTTGAACGCAGGAAATTAATGCTGGTCGGCGTCGTCAGTGCAAATCCGGTGCATCGCAAGCATAAGAATAGTTATAAGTTGAAAAACCAGCATTTCTATTTTAATCCCGAACCTTACTTTGTCTTGCGGGCAGGGGATCTGCTGGTAGTTTTGGGCCGGGAGGTCGGCATCGCTTATTTTCGGGAGCAGCTTGAAAAAAGCAGGTATAAAAGCGGGCGTAGACGATGAAGCGCATTGCCGTGTTCGGTTACAGTATCATGTCCCTGGAGGTGATGAGCCGGTTAAATGAAGACCTGTATAGTTTCGTTTTTATCGTGAAAGACGAATCTGAGGCGGATTGGGTTGCTGAGCAGGGTTTTGAAACCAAAATTATCGACTTTCGCAATGATGAGGCGCTTAAGTCAATTGGCATAGGCGATGATGTCGATATTGTTTTTTGTTTTTATCCCAGGGATTCCGACAATGTGTTTCTAACGATTTCAGCGCGGGCTATTGATAAAGCGTTGACTATTGTCGCCATTGTTGATGATCCTGATGCGGCGGAAAAGCTAATGGCGGCCGGGGCCAACAAGATCATTGACCCTTATGAAATTTGCGGCAGAAAAACCCATGACATGCTGGTGAGGCCGGATATTACTAATGTTCTGGATGATACGGTGTTCGGGCGGCATGATTTACATATCGCGCAAATAGAAATTCATAAGGGTTCTAGTCTGGAAAACACTAAAACCAGCGAATTAAAGATGGACGGGAAATATAATTTAATTCTCATCGGCGTCGTGGATAGAATATCAGGAGAAACATTGCATTTTGCAGTTGGTGAACAAGAATATATCCTCAATGCAGGCGATGTGCTGGTGGTGTTGGGCCCGTCCAGGGAAATCAGATCGTTTAAAGAAGAAGTTGAGGCGGTTTAGGNNGGCCATTCAGGAGAAATCAATATGTTTAA
Source organism: Methylobacter sp. (assembly GCA_003158415.1). Classification (GTDB taxonomy): domain Bacteria; phylum Pseudomonadota; class Gammaproteobacteria; order Methylococcales; family Methylomonadaceae; genus Methylobacter_C. The sequence continues at coordinate 4,456 of PMJA01000101.1, read as the reverse complement.
AATGTTAAAGTTTAATTCGAGAATCTGGTTTTTATTAGGTTTTGCAGGTTGCGTGGGTTTGTTGGGGATGGGCGCTTATTTCCAATTGGTGGATGGCCTGGAGCCTTGCCCCTTATGTATTTCCCAGCGACTTGCGATTTTATTGACGGGTCTGGTGTTCTTGGTTGCGGGGCTGCATAATCCCGGACAAACGGGAGTTACCCGTTATGCCATAGTGGGTGCAGCCGCCGCGTTATCGGGCGCGTCTATCTCAACCCGACATGTCTGGTTGCAACATCTACCGCCCGACCAAGTCCCGGAATGCAGTCCTGGGTTGGAGTTCATGCTCCAAAATTTTCCTTTGTTCGACACCATTAAGTTGATGTTAAACGGCACCGGGGATTGCGCCAAGATAGACTGGACGTTTTTGGGTTTTAGCATGCCTGTCTGGACTCTGGTCGCATTTTTAATGTTGGCGGCATTGAGTCTGTTGCAAATCTGGAATTGTGAAAAGAAATAAAGGTATAAGGCTCTAACCTGTAGCCTCTAACAGGGTTTTAATCGAGAGAGTGTAATGAAAAAAATTTTATGGGCCTTGTTGCTGGCGATAAGCTGTTTATCCGCAGAGGCGGATGAGCATAGCAGCGCTTTAGGAAAGGCGATTGCAGGACAACAGCGCTCGGCTGAACATAAAGCCCGCGATAAATACCGGCATCCGCAGGAAACGCTGGAATTTTTTGATGTTAAAGATAACATGACGGTGGTTGAAGTCTGGCCTGGCGCAGGCTGGTATACTGAAATTCTGGCGCCTTACCTCAGAGATAAAGGCAAACTTTATGCCGCGCATTTTTCAGCCGATGCCGAGGAGCCTTATTTCAAAAAGGGTTTGAAGGATTTTGTTGATAAACTGCACGACCAGCCCAAGGTTTACGGCAAAGTTGAATTAACGGCGCTACAACCGCCGCAATTATTGCAAATAGCGCCGGATGGTTCGGCGGATCGGGTGTTAACGTTTCGCAATGTCCATAACTGGATGAAAAGCGACCAGGCCGCCGCCGTATTCAGCGCCATGTACAAAGCCTTGAAGCCGGGCGGCATTCTGGGTGTCGTAGAGCATAGAAATAACGCATTAAAGCCACAGGATACCCAAGCAGAATCCGGTTATGTCAGCGAAGACTATGTGATTGCGCTGGCAAGAAATGCCGGTTTTGAGTTTCTAGGCAAGTCTGAAATTAATGCCAATAGTAAGGATACCAAAGATTACCCGGTCTGGGCTTTGCCGCCGTCATTAGCGTTAAAGGATAAAGACCGCGAGAAATATCTGGCTATCGGCGAAAGCGACCGGATGACGATTAAGTTTATGAAGCCTGACTAATCCTTAACGGCGGTAACCAGCGCATTAACTTCCAGGCGATGCGTTAATCCGATCTGCTTAAAACCCGACTCGGCCAGCTGCTGCAAGGCGACTGCCTCGCGCATAATGTGGTTTTCGGATTCGTCATTGAATAAATGGATAATCCAATGCTCCAGAACATCAAGACGGTCGAGGCTGGTCAATACTTTAAAATACCCCGCCACCTCATTTTGAGTGCTGCGCGTATGCGCTGAGACATCGTCCAGCGCATAACGGTCGCCGTTGATAAACCGGCCGCCGGGCTTTAATACCCGAAAAATCTCGCTAAGCACTTGTTTTCGGTAACCTGCCTCAAAGTTATGCAGAGTATAGGCCGATGCCAGCAGGTCGATGCTGTCGGACGCCAGCGAGAGCAGCGCGGTCAAGGCGTCGGCACCGTTAAACGCCAAACGGCCCGCATCCGCCCATTTTTTCAGATTTTGCCGGGCTTGATTCTGCATGGTCGGCTCATTGTCGACACTCAACACAGTCAGTCGATCATCGGCGGACAAGATAGACAAGGTGGTAATGCCGGTTCCGCCGCCTAATTCGACGACTCTGACAGCATCCGCGCTTTGCAGGCAAAATTCACCTACAGCCTTGCCCACCAGACGGCTCATTTCCGCCGCAAACGGGCTAATTTGTTTTAGCAGATGGTAATCTTGGCCTATGACGCCGGAGAAAATCGCATCGAAAGGCGTAGCGTCGATTTCGCTATCCGCCGAGCCGTCGTGTTCACTCGTGTTAAACCCGATTTTGATACCTTGATTCATTAAGCTCTCCATAAAAAGAGGCTATTTTAGGGCGGCAGGCTCAGTAGCGCAAGGCGGCGCGATTGGCGATAAGGTAGGCAAAGCGATAAGCGGCGATAAGTCAGCTTTATACACATTAAAGTCCCGTGCAAAGCAAGTGTGCAAGAAAACCAAAATAGCGGGTTATTCTGTCAACAACTATTTACTAAGCTATTGAAAGAAAAGTAAAAATAAATACTGGCTTAAAACTGTTCAAAGTAACAAAAACGTAATAAAAACCGTTAGTAAGGATTCTTAAAAAGCGGTTACCCACAGAGTTATCCACAGCTTCTGTGGGTAACTCAAATAGTCTAGGCAGTAGAGTTACTTAGCCATAAAACATCAAAAACAATTTAACATTTAGGGCTAACTTACCGAAGAAACCCGTAAGGTAAATTCGCCGCTAGGTAATTCACCTTATGGAAACCTGCGAATGGTTTTTTATGACTATGTTAAACTGACACCCTATAAAATTTACTGGGGTATGCTATGGCGACGATTACATTTGATACGTTGAAATTTGTTCAATGGATGCTGGCGTTAATCGTGGTTGCTGAAGTGGTTCCTTTATTAGGCAAACTTTTTAGTCATGTGGTGTAGATACGCTGACTCCCTAACTAAAGGCGCGTTCCACGGTTCCACCGACATCTTTATACACATTAAAGTCCTTTGCAAAGTAAGCGTGCAAGAAAACCAAAATAGCGGGTTTTTCTGTCAACAACTATTTTCTAACTAATTGAAAATAAAGTATAAATAAATACTGGCTTAAAACTGTTCAAAATAACAAAACTGTAATAAAAACCGCTGGTAAGGACTCTTGAAAAGCGGTTACCCACAGAGTTATCCACAGCTTCTGTGGGTAACTCAAATAGTCCTGGCGGCAGAGTTAGTTAGCCACAAAACATCAAGAATCATTCAACATTGATGGCTAAGTTGCGTTTTGGCGATGAAGTGATTCTTGATAATGGTTGAAACTTAAAAGACATCTGGTTTATGTCCTAACCGGTTAGCTAGAAAGTCAATCGAAGGTGATAACTGCTCGCATTGTAAACCTGCTTGAAAGGGTGTTAAGAAAGTACCTCAGATGTTTTATTAAATGAATTAGTTAAGGGATACTCGGAGATTGATATATGGTTTTTGATAAAAATTCGATGAATAAAATCACTTTAAATTTTTTGCCGTTATCTAATCAAAATTTCGGTGTACCCATTTACCGAAAGAAGACTCAAAAAAACAATGAAAGAAGTGAAACGGGAGTTCGCTTTAAATTAAAGGTATTAGATTCCAAAGAATATGTAGACTTCGATATTAGTTGGGATAAGCGTGAAGGGTTTGATAAATACTTATGCGATGCAAAAGAAAATTTCGATTTAACTAAGCAATACTTACTTCGTTTGCTTGAACATCGGTTAACTGAAGCAGGTTGCTCATTTTCATGGTATTTTCCACCAAAATCTTTCTATAAAGAATTGCGCTTTATCATTAAAGAGCACAAAGAAGGTAATACGGAAATTATATTGATGCCATATTTTTTGAAAAATCATCTAGAATTTGGTTTTCTCATTCAACATCATTTCAAAGTAAATTCCAATCAGCCTTTCAATAGAGAAGTCCAAAAGTTAAGTCTTTCTCTAGATCATCGTTACCAACAAAATCGTAGTTTTTATAGTGACAAATTTCGGCTTATTTCAAACTTTGTAAATACTGTTATCGTAAATATTGGTAATTTAATTGATGATATTGCTATTGCCACCGTACTAGCAGATACGCCATCTGATAAACTTGGTATAAAAGAGTATGAGGTTGGGAAAGGAAGTAAATCAAATTCCCCATTTGGGGGGATAAAACAAAATGGTCCCTTTAGAATCGTATCAGGTGAAGTGAAATATCTGTTTGTATTTACAGAGCCTCTTCGTTCATTAGCTCGTGATGTTTATTCTGGCTTGGATGGGAAATTATTTCATGGCATGTTTTCTGGATTAGTTAGCATGTTTCAAATGCCGTTTTCAAAAGATTGCGTGGAGTACAAAATAGTTACAAATTATAACCCTTCTGAACTTCAGGAAATTACTGCAAAAGCAGTAGCAATGATAGGTCAAAATAACTGTAAGGTTTGTGTATTAACTTTCTTTCCGTCATCTTTGTCGGAAGATAAAAACAAAGAAATTTATTCCCATTTGAAACTTCAGGCAATTAAACATGGCTTCTTTACTCAGGGTATTAAGCAAGAAACAATGGGCAAAAAGGAGCAGCTAAAGTGGTCAATAGGCAATATCGGACTTAAAATGTTTAG
>PMJA01000356.1 GCA_003158415.1 Methylobacter sp. | reverse complement strand
GACTCCTGTCTCGCAGCGAAGGACAAGTCGACCAGCATGGACGTATTCGGCGGCTATATCCACACCTACAAATTCAGCGAAGCAGTGGAAGACGGCGTCGTGCTGGATCTGGTTTATGAAGCGCGGGACATCGACCAAACACTGGGCTCGGTGGATAAGATTGACGCCTGGTTTGAGGCCAAAACCAAGGGGCTTAACAACTGGCAAAAAGATGAACTGAAAAAACAGTGGGGCACCATGCAGCATGTACTCAGCTGCCGGACGCGGATGGAGCGGGTGGTCAACGACATTATTTTTGATTTCAGCGTCAAGCCGCGACTTTCCAACGAACGCGGCAATGCCCTCCTGGTAGCGTCCAGTATTTACGAAGCCGGCAAGTATTTTTCGTTGTTTCAAAAAAGCCCCTTTAAAGGCCGATGCGCGGTAATCACCTCCTACAATCCGCAAGCGCAGGACATCACCAAAGAAGAAACCGGTGCGCATACGGAGACCGATAAACAATTCATCTACAACACTTACACCGAGCTGTTGAAGAACATCGAAGCCAAGCCAGGCATGACAAAAACCGAAACCTATGAAGAGCGGGCAAAGGCACTGTTTACCAAGGAACCGGCTACTATGAAACTGCTGATTGTAGTGGATAAGCTGCTGACCGGCTTTGACGCGCCGCCCTGCACTTANNGACAAAGACTTCGGTTACATCGTGGACTATAAGAACCTCTTCGAAAAACTAGATAACGCCATTTCGGTGTACACCTCGGAGCTGGATCAAAGCGACGGCGGCAGTGATCCGGCGGTATTGCTACAGGATCGCTTAAAAAAGGGCAAGGAACGCCTTGACCAGGCGCTGGAAGCTGTTGCCATGCTTTGCGAACCGGTAGCACCGCCCGGCGGTGAGCTGGAACATATCCACTATTTTTGCGGCAACACCGAAATGGCATCAGACCTTGAAGAGCAGGAACCGCAACGCGCCGCCTTCTACAAAGCGACCGCGTCACTGGTCAGGGCTTACGCCAACATTAGCGACGAAATGGAGTCCGCTGGATACAGCCCCGCCGACGTCACCCGGATCAAACAGCGGATCAATCACACTTTAGCTATCCGCGAAATCATCCGCAAGGCCAGCGGCGAAACGCTAGACCTCAAGGCTTATGAAGCCGATATGCGGCACCTGATCGACACTTACATTCAAGCCGACGAACCGCGTAAAATTTCACCGTTTGACGCTATTCCTCTGCTGGAGCTGATCGTAAAGACCGGTATTGCTGACGCCATCAACCAGCAACTGGGCGGCTTGAAGGGCAACAAAAACGCTATCGCTGAAACTATTGAAAACAACGTCCGTCGTAAAATCATCAAGGAACACCTGATCGACCCGGATTTTTACGAAAAAATGTCGGCGTTGCTGGATGAAATTATCGCCGCGCGCAAGGCGAAAGCCATCGAGTATGAGGAATTTTTAAAGCGCATCGCTGAACTGGCGAAGAAAGTGCAAGCGGGCAAAGGCGACGATACCCCTGAAAAGCTCGACACGCCAGGTAAACGTGCGCTTTACAATAATCTGAAAGTCGGAGCAAGCCCTACCGGGACAGCCGAAAAGCGTGCGGACTATATCGTTCCGGGTGATTCGGTGTTGGCGTTGGCGCTTAAAATCGACGAAACGGTCAAGCAAGTAAGACCCGACGACTGGCGTGGTGTGCAGGCTCGCGAGCAAGTCATCAAGGCGGCTTTATATGGCGTTCTTCAGGACGTGCCTGAGGTGGAGCGCATTTTCAGGATCATCTTCGAACACAAAGGCGAATATTGATGATCGCGCAGGTAAACCTTGGAGAAATCGCGGTGGATGTGGTGTTCAAGGACATTAAGAATATTCATCTCAGCATCTATCCCCCTGACGGCAAGGTGCGAATTTCAGCGCCGCTACGGATGAATATCGACACCATCCGGGTATTTGCCATCACTAAACTGGCGTGGATCAGGCAGCAGCAGAAAAAACTCAGGGAACAAAACCGCGAGACGCCGCGTGAATATCTGAACCGTGAAAGCCATTATGTTTGGGGCAAGCGCTACCTGCTCAACGTCACGGAAAAAGACGCCACTCCGAAAATCGAGCTGAGTCATAATCAGATACGCCTCCAGGTGCGCCCGGCAACCAGTCAGGAGCGAAAGCAGGCTATCATTGAAGCGTGGTATCGCGAGACGATTAAGGACGTTATCCAGTCTTTAATAATAAAGTGGGAACCGATCATCGGCGTGAAGGTGGAGCGATTTTTCGTGCAACGGATGAAAACCAAGTGGGGCAGTTGCAGTCCGGCGGCCCGGAGCATCCGGCTTAATACCGATCTTGCCAAAAAGCCGCCGGAATGCCTGGAATATATCGTCGTGCATGAGATGACGCACTTTCTGGAACCCACGCACAATAACCGTTTCATTAGTTTGATGGATCATTTTATGCCGAAATGGCGGTTCTATAAGGATGAATTGAATAAACTGCCGATCAGGCATGAAACTTGGGCTTATTGACTTAAGTGTGTCCGACCTTGGGGTCTTTTCAGGGGTACGTTAGTACCCCAATGACGAAATGACACCGCTATCTAAGAAACAAGACCGGAAATGAACCGAAAAGTGGCGTTTTCAGAGCCGTAAAACATGACTTGATGAGAAATGAACAGCTTGTTCCCGCCGCGTCGGGCGCGATGGTTGATGTGCGGCATATTGCCGTTTTACGAAAGGAATAGGGATAAGCGCTAGTCAATCACGACCGAACAGGACTAAGCTAGACGCCGCTCGGCCCAGCGGAGGACCGGAGAGCACACATAAAAAAGGCCCCGATCAGATCGGAGCCTTTAGAATTCATGGTGCCCAGGGGCGGAATCGAACCGTCGACACGAGGATTTTCAGTCCTCTGCTCTACCGACTGAGCTACCTGGGCCGCACTACACAAAGACAGCTATTAGACTCGATTAAGCGGCTCTAGTCAATAACAAATGTAAATTTATTGCGGCGGATTTAGGCCTGGAGGCGATGATTCGCTATAGAACAAGTTAATTAGCCATCGAAAGACTTTTTTCACACCGCCCCATATCTGTGGCAGCAACCAAATCATCAATGCAATAAACAACGCCAGTGCGAATAAAAACAGCACGGGATGGTTGATGCAGGCCCAAACGCCGCCGATTACGGCGATGTCCTCGCTGACTGACGCAATCCAGTTGCTAAAGGGTTCGGGAGAGGTGTTAATCAACACACGCGTACCGGCTTTGGTTGCATGAGTCCCTGCCGCTAGGCTGCCACCCAGGATGGCGGCGGCTAATTGCACGGCGGGATTTAAGTCGCCTACCGCCCCGGCTGCCAGCATGGCGCCCGCCGGAATACGGATAAACGTGTGGATGGTATCCCAGCCGGTATCGACGCCCGGCACTTTATCGGCAAAAAACTCGATAAAATACATAACCCCGGCTGCAACCATGACCATCGGATCGGCGACTATTTGTAAATTCGGCGGTAACACGATATTGCCGGTGTTGGCCAAAAAGCCCAGCGTCAGCAGCGTTGCATACAGATTAATACCGCTGGCCCATGCCAGCCCCATAGTTAAGGCCAGAGTTGCTGTTATTTGGTCGAGTGCGTCCATTAGCGTACCTTTTTTGAAAACTTCGGTTTAGGAGTAAACATAACTTAGGCGAGTTCCAATAATTAATTTACCAAAAGAGTTTGTCCACGAAAGACACGAAAAGCACGAAAGATAAGGCAACCTACCATTTCGACTACTTTTTTCGTGCCTTTCGTGCTTTTCNNCGATAACGATAAATCCTGATAGTTTCAGACCAATAATCGGGTGCTAACCCGGCTTTTTGTTTCAAATGCCGCAAAAATTGTTCAGGTTCCGGCAGTTGTTCCCATACCGAAGGTAAAAAAGTGCCGCGCCGATGACCTTCCTCCAATATCAAGCCGTCTATGCCGGGTTGCAGCTGGTTTATTAAATCCTGTTCGGACGTGAATGCAAGCGGCGTAGCCGTTGTCAATATCGATAGGTGTATATCCAGTTCGTCGAATTCATCATCTGCCAACGGTGGAAAGCGCGGGTCTTGGAAGGCCGCTAAAAAAGCGTTTTCTGCAATATCTTCGACCAGCGGCCTGACTGCTTCCAACATACCGATGCAACCGCGCAGTTGATGGTGTTTTTGCAAGGTGACAAAAGTAGCGCGACGCTCCGTCAATTCGGCGGGGTAATCGGCTAACTTGACCTTCAACGGTCTGCCTGTTTGCAAGCCGTGCTGTATTGAGCTACGAGCCAAATCCAGCAAGCAGTGTTGATATTCTTTATTCAATGACATAAGCGCCATACCCCACGACGCTGCTTTTATCACCGGCGGTATCGCCAGAGTTGCGCAGGTCGATTGCTTTAATGGTGAGTGATTTTTCCCGCGCCAGTTTTAACAAGCCGCTAACCGGCACTTTGCCGCAGGCGGAATCGGGGCCTAGCCGTTCGTATTGCAAGTGCTCTATCGCCGAGCTAGTGGCTTTGTCCAGTTGCTTTGCGCTTTCATAATCGTGATAATGACTCAAATCGGAACTGATGACGATCAGGGTTTCATCGCCGCCCCACAGCGCCTCAATCACCTGACTGACTTGCTCTGGCGTTGCGTCTCCTGCGACAATGGGAACAATTTTGAAATCATCCAGCATTTCCTGTAAAAAAGGTAACTGAACTTCCAGGCTGTGTTCATGCGTATGCGCCTGCTCCAGGTAATCGACAAAAGGCAACCGGGCTATAGCCGCGACGGCTTCCTGATCTACAGGGATGAAACCTAAAGGCGTGATGAAAGATTGCGCTTGGCTAACCGCTAGGCCACTAAAAGCGACGCGATGCGATGGCCCGATGATAACGACGCGGGTGATCCGGTCATGAGCTTTTTTTAACCGCGCATAAGCGCTTGCGGCTACGGGGCCAGAATAAATGTAACCGGCATGAGGCGCGATAATGGCTTTGGGAACTTTCCCTCCCGTTTCGGCATCGTTTAAATACTGGTCTAGCATTTGATGCAATTGTTGCGGATTTGCAGGGTAAAAAGTCCCTGCCACAGCGGGTAATCTATTCATTAGGGTCGTCCTCTCAGTTCCCGGTCAAAGATTCATGGCACATTCTAAGCTTATAAAGTCAGTGACTTAAATCAAAAACTTTAAATACTGACATTTTTTTATGACAAGATGATTTATTAACGGTTCAAGGAGCCAGGCGATGACTGATTTTATTACTCACGACACGGTAAAAACCCGCTATTGGCATAAGTTGGACGACGGCCGCATCCAATGCGACCTTTGCCCGAGATTTTGCAAGCTGCACCCGGATCAGCGCGGCCTGTGCTTCGTCAGGCAAAACCTAGACGACCAAGTCGTTATGACCAGTTACGGGCGCTCCAGCGGCTTTGCCATTGATCCTATCGAAAAGAAACCACTCAACCATTTTCTCCCCGGCACGCCGGTGTTCTCTTTCGGCACGGCGGGTTGCAATCTGGCCTGCAAGTTTTGCCAGAACTGGGACATCAGCAA
>PMJA01000393.1 GCA_003158415.1 Methylobacter sp. | reverse complement strand
AGTTTCTGCCGGTGCCGATTAATTGATAGGCGTTTGATTAATGAAATATAATGAAAACGGTTTTATGGTAAAAAGGTACGAGAAAGTTTAAACACAATATATTTTAGTAACGTTACTAATATAAAGAGCTAATTATGATCAGTTACGAACAAGACTTTTACAGCTGGACACAAGAGCAGGCCGAACTTTTAAAGCTTGGCCGGTTTTCTGAATTGGACGTTGCGAATTTAATAGAGGAAGTAGAAACAATGGGCAGAAGTGAAAAACGCGAACTTGAAAGCCGACTGACTATTTTGCTTTTGCATCTTTTAAAATGGAAATACCAAGAAGCAAGGCAAAGCAGAAGCTGGGAACTCTCTATCATAGAACAACGGTTAAAATTCGAAGAAACACTAGAAGAAAATCCCGGATTAAAACCTAAATTGGATGAAATATTAAAGAAGGCTTATAGATACGCCGTCATCGAAGCATCAAAAGAAACCAAAATAAGCAGAAGTATATTTCCTGAAATATGCCCCTGGAGTCTGAATCAAATAATAGACAATGACTTCTATCCTGATTAGCATCGTTGATCTTTATTAACGGAGATATACTGACAGTGGATAAACGGGAAACTGTTTTTTCCAAACTAGGGCTTGCTCCTTTGCGCGATCCAACCGCTTTTGCCAAGGCTTAGGTCATACCCGGAGAGGGCTGGACGGTCGAATGGGCAGACTTTGATATTCAAATCGGAGCCGATACCTTGTGGCTGGAAGCAATGCAACAAACTGCACCCGATGAGGATACGCGTACATTCCTTGCTTGGCGGGTGCGTAACGGTTTGTCATTAGCAGATACTGCTCAAGCATTGGGCATGACGCCACGCACGATGAGTGCTTACGGAACAGGCACCCGCCCCGTTCCGCACACTATTGCCCTGGCCTGCAAAGGATGGGAGTCTGAGCATCGTTAAAGCAAGTAGCCTCAATGTAACGCAGTGGAATCGAGGATAACAGGTGTTTCCATGTCCTCGATTCCGTTTTACTTCATCTAGGCTACTTGCTGGCGGAATAAAAGCGAACCTCATGGTGAATGGTGCGTGATGAAGTTAAGTTGGGCAGTAATAATCAAGACGTTTTTTTTACGAGTCTTAGCTTACACTTTTCCCTAAACCTACTAAGCCTAAAATCATGATAACTCCGATCATGATAACGACAAAAGGCCATTTATCAGCTAAATTACTTAATTTCATCTCAAAAAGTGTAAACATACTCGCTACAGTTATTATTACGATGATAGCGGACATATGATATTGGTTAATCATCATGTCCATAAAAAAACCAATGTTTACAAAAATATAACCTATTCCATTGAAACAATTAGCAATAAAATCCATCATTTGTCCCCCCATCATTTCGATAAAAATAACCTTCACTTTATTGTAAAACTGAAGTTTCCCAGTCGTGCAACGGTGTGCCGGAAACGCTTATTCTCGCTTGCGCTCGAAAAGACTTATTCCGGCCTACTGGGCTAAATTCCATTTTCAAGTGCTTTTAAGCGCGATTGCCCGAATTGCTAAATCAAATGGAAAAAATAATTTGCATAGGATGTGCCGACGGAAGGAGGCGCATCAATCGAGTAACGCGAGTGATGCGCTCAATCCTCAGCGCATCTATGGCCCTACCGCTTTAAGGTAAAAATTTAATTGCGGCAATAACCAAGCCGCCGACGGTCAGTGTTGTTGCAAACGACCAAATAATAAAATGATTAATACGAGAGGTCAGCACTTCAAAGCGTTTGTCGAATTTTTCAAAACGTTTATCAACTTGCTCAAAGCGTCTATCAACCTGCTCAAAGCGTTTATCCATATCCCTACGCAGTAAAATCATTTCCTCGCGCAACTCTTTATTCAGGGACGCCATTTCCGTGCGTAAATCTTTATCCAAATGCTCAAAATGATTAATCTGCGCTTTGAGCACCAACAAAATCATCTCATCGCTGCTGATCGGTTCCCCACCCAACTTTGAAAAAATGGCCTTGGTTTTTTTGTCCAGCCAATCTTCAAATAATTTATCATCAAACATACACCCCCCCTAATCAACTTGTAAATAGTTTAGCATAAAAATAAACCGCCCCCAGTTTCCCAAGGGCGGTTTGTTTAGTTTTTCTCGTTTGCTCATTCCCAAGCTCCAGCTTGGGAATGCGGCTTTGGAAGCTTCAGCTTCCAGTCTAGGATTCGGGAAGCTGGCCACCATCACCCGCCAAAATTTCAACCACGGTACGTTTTGATAGTGCAGTAGCTATCGTAATCAAGCATTTACGGTATGGCAAAACCGCCACGTCGGAAGCTCCGCTTTTACTGGTTTTCAGGATGGCGAATTCAGAGGGGTTTTCGGTATGAGGCATAATACGGACAGACTTGGGAATATGACGTCTTTTCCTTGATAATAGGCGTATACACTGCTATGGTGTTAAATGCTTATGTGATTATCGGAGTAACACCATGCAAACCACTAGCGACACTCAAACAAGATGGACTGTTTCAGTCCCCAAAGAAACGGATATTGCCCTACGCTGTTTTTTAGCAGAAAGGGGAATGAAAAAAGGGGATATGTCTAAATTTATTGTAGATGCTGTTAAATGGCGCGTGTTTGAACAGACAGCCGCCGAAATAAGGGAAAAGTTTGCGGATGTTCCGCCAGAAGAATTACAAAACATAGTTGATGAAGCCTGCCATGCCGTGCGTGGTGAAATGCGCCAAGAACTTTTAAAAAATGGGACGTGATGTTAGTCGTCATTGATACCAACATATTTATCAGTTACCTACTCGTTCCAGCTTCACAGCCCGCTAAGATAGTCGCTCTCTGGCAAAGTGGAAAATTCGATGTTTTAACGGCACAACCACAAATTGACGAGTTGATGAGGGTTACGCGCTACCCAAAAATTAAAGAACGCATATCGACCGTTCTTGCTGGTCGGTTTGTTTCGGTTACTGATTTTCTCAAACAAACCAGATTTTGACGCGCATAGGATGCTATGCTTCTTTGCCCTGACTTCTCCGTGACGCAGGTGTCACGCGTCGCCGCTATTTGGCTGATCCATAAAGAAAAGTCCACGAAAGGCACGAAAAAAGTAACCGAAATAGCATCTTTCGTGTTTTTCGTGGGCAAACTCTTTTGGTAAATTAATTAATTATTAGAAATCGTCTTATGCGGCATATAGGCGGCAAACCGGCGGCCGCCCTGTCTTTTCGGAATTAAGCTTTCACCGCATCGATTATTTCATTAAACGCTTCAACTCTCAATTTACCAGTCTTAACCAGATCAATGCCGGTATCAACAACCATTTTGCAAAGTCCGGGGGTTCTGTACACGATCAAACATAAATAGCCGACAACAGGGATGGCGATCAAGGCGCCGATAAAACCATGAAGACCCACAACACCCATCAGTTTTATGAGCAATGCAATTGCGTCCAGCGGCAGTAAAACCATCGCGCCGAAATAGACTATTACCACAAATGTAAACACTACAAAAACCAAAAACTGAAGTAGCCTTACCAACCCAACATTAACTTTTTTCATTTACTTTCAATTCCCTAATAAATTTAAGAGGCCTTTTTTAGTTAGTAAACAATGACTGACTGCCGTTGTTTTTGTCAAAAAGCCGGACTTTTTAAACGCAAAATTATACCTGAAAGCGATCAAATCACGTCAAATTTCTTGTCTCTTAAGAAAAAACCGATACAAAACCGTTCCGGCAACAAAACCGCCTAAATGCGCCCACCAGGCCACATCAACCGTAGTGCCTTCAAAAATAATTGCGGTCGTTGCATTATGCAGTTGCAGCAAGACCCATAAACCCAAAAAAGCGATGGCGGGTATAGGAATCAATATCGGCGGAAAAAATACGATCACGCGTTCCAGCGGGTACAGAAAAAAATAAGCGGCCAACACGCCCGCTATGGCGCCCGAAGCGCCGATAACCGGAATCGCAAGCGTTTGATCAAAATACCATTGCAAAAGCGTCGCAAAAGCGCCACATACTAAATAAAAAATCAAAAACGGCAATCTTCCCATCCGGTCTTCGACATTATCTGCAAAAATCCACAAAAACCACATATTTACAAGCAGATGCATCCAACTTGCATGTAAAAACAAGTTGCTCACAAACGAAAAATAGTAATCAAAAGGCAAGCCGCTATACTGCCCCGAATAACGTAGCGGCACCATGCCGTAAAGGTTAAGCAGACTGAC
>PMJA01000032.1 GCA_003158415.1 Methylobacter sp. | reverse complement strand
GGCGCGCGCGGCGCGCCCTACTCGACTGAGAATACCTATCTAACATAAATTTAGCAACTCATTTTGCACCACGGCAAAAGCCATCCAGCCAACTAAGGCAGTCAGTTCGCACCTACCCAGCTAACTTTTTAAACAGTATTCCTTTATTATATGCGCTTAAGTCTGTTGAGTTCTGATTGGAATGGAGTTTAGGTGCGTGTGAAAAATAATGAAGTCGGCGATGTGCAGTATTACCTGGATATAGCTATCGCCGATCAGCAATTGACGATTTATGCGAACGGCATCGCGGTGCAGCATTACCCTATATCCACCGCCAAAAATGGCGCAGGCGAATTGCGGGGCAGCGAATGCACGCCCAGAGGCTGGCACAAGATACGGGCAAAAATCGGCGCCGATCAACCGTTGCAGGCGGTATTTGTCGGCAGACGCGCTACCGGTGAAATCTACAGCGCCGATCTGGGCAGGGAATATCCGCAGCGTGACTGGATATTGACGCGCATCCTGTGGCTGGGCGGTTTGGAGCCGGGCAGGAACCGTTACGGCAATGTCGATAGCGCCTGGCGTTATATTTATATCCACGGAGGCCCGGATGAATTAATGACCGGCGATCCCGGCTCGCATGGCTGTATCCGCATGAACAATGCCGATATGCTGGATTTGTTTAACCGCGTGGAAGCAGGGATGAAGGTTTATATCCATGAATAAAACCCGGATAATCTTAGGCATAGAATACGATGGCAGCGGCTTTTACGGCTGGCAATGGCAAACCCAATATCGCAGTGTGCAGGGCGTGCTGGAACAGGCGTTGTCGAAAGTCGCCAATCATCCAGTCACAGTGCTATGTGCAGGCAGAACCGATACCGGCGTACATGCGCTGGAACAAGTCGTCCATTTCGACACCACGAGTACCCGCGAGCTGCATATCTGGCTGCTGGGCGGCAACAGCAACCTGCCGGACGATGTCCGGATTACCTGGGCAAAACCGGCAATCGGCGATTTCCACGCCCGGTATAGCGCCATCGCCCGTTTTTACCGTTATATTATTCTTAACCGGCCCATTAAGTCGGCGCTGCTGCGCAATCAGGTAACGTGGTGCCATGCACCGCTGGATGCGAAAAAAATGCACCAGGCCGCGCAGCATTTGATCGGCAAGCATGATTTTTCGTCGTTCCGGGCGCAGGGCTGTCAATCCAAAAGCCCCTGCCGGGCGATGTATTTTATTGATGTTTACCGGGAAGACGAAAAAGTCATCATCGACATTTCCGCCAATGCTTTTTTGCACCACATGGTAAGAAATATTGCCGGGGTGTTGATGGCGATAGGCTCAGATAAACAACCGGTAGATTGGACGCGAGAGCTGCTGGAAGTTAAAAGCCGCAAGCTGGGCGGCATCACCGCGCCGCCCGACGGCTTGTATTTGGGCGCGGTTTATTACCCCGAACACTACGGCGTGAGCAAACATCCGGTGTTTAATAAATTACCTGCGGATGCCAAGCGGCATGATTAATTGCAATTACCCGAATATCGGGTAAATTATTTCTTTTTACCTCACTTAAATAATAACGATGAATAATTTATTTTTCCAGATTCATGGCGGCGCAGACCACGGCACCGGCATTGCGGACAGTGTCGCCGGGTTGCTGGCGCAGTTTGACAACCTGTCGACGCAAGGGCCGGGAGCAATCTTTTCCGCCATCATGCCCGGCATTGCGGGCATGGATAATATTCATCCCTTACTGGTGCATTTCCCCATCGCTTTTTTATCGGCATTTTTTGCGCTGGATTTAATCGGCACACTGGTAAAAAAAGCGCAATGGCGTCATGTTGCCTCTTGGTTTCTTTATTTGGGTACAGCCTCTGCGTTATTCACCGTCATTGCCGGATTTATCGCCGCCGATACCGTAGCGCACGGGCAAAACGTCCATGACATTATGGAAGACCATGAACATATCGGCATCACCATCCTGTCTTTGGCATCGCTCTTGTCGGCTTGGCGGCTGAAAAGCGGCGGTCTGATCCAGGGCGGCGCCAATAGTTTTTTTCTGATCGTTTCGGCTTTACTGTGCGTGCTGATAGCGTTCGGCGCTGATCTGGGCGGTTTAATGGTTTATCGCTACGGCGTCGCCGTCAAAGCGGTACAAGTTCCCGAAGGCGGACATGATCACGAACACGCCGATGACCATCAGCATGGCGATGACCACGAACATACGCATCAATAAACCGTTAGATTTTTCGAATAAGGACAGGCTATGAAAGCACTTATATTGTCATTTTTTATGATTCTAGCCGCTGTCTGGCCGCTAAGCCATGCCGACACCAACCCGCAAACAGCGGCGACGGACAAGCCTGAAAACCTGTCGGTCGCCACTTTTGCCGGCGGCTGTTTCTGGTGCGTGGAAGCGGGATTTGAAAAACTGCCGGGCGTGCATGAAGTCATTTCCGGCTTTAGCGGCGGCCATGTCGCCAATCCCAGTTATGAGGATGTTTCCAGCGGAACTACAGGACACATAGAAAGCGTCCAGGTTTATTTCGACCCCAAGGTCATCAGTTATAACGCCCTGCTGGATGCTTTCTGGCGCATGATCAATCCCACCGATAATGCCGGGCAATTTGTCGACCGGGGCGAACAGTATCGACCATTGATTTTTTATCATAACGAAGAGCAACGCCTACAAGCCGAACATTCACGCCAATTACTCAATGAATCTGGACGTTACGATGCGCCGGTGATTACCGAAATAAAAAAGTTTGAGGTATTTTACCCGGCTGAAGACTACCATCAGGATTATTACAAAAAGAACCCGATCCGTTATAAATACTACCATTATCGCTCAGGCCGCGCTCAATACCTGGAAAAAATATGGGGCGCCGATTTACATTCAGCACTCGACCCGGACAAAACCGACGCGCCTTACAGCAAGCCCGCCGATGACGTGCTACGCAAGACACTGACGCCGTTGCAATATCAGGTGACGCAAGAAGCCGCCACGGAACCGGCGTTTAAAAATACTTATTGGGATGAAAAACGGGACGGCATTTATGTGGATGCGGTCACCGGCGAACCGCTGTTTTCATCCAAAGACAAGTTTGATTCGGGTACGGGCTGGCCCAGTTTTTCGCGTCCGCTNNGGACTGAGGTATTGCCTCAATTCGGCGGCCTTGCGCTTCATTCCGGTAGCCGACATGGAAGCGGCAGGTTACGGAAAGTTTTTATTGGAGTTTCAAACGAATAAGTAAGACTATTTTAAATCCTTTCACCACAGAGACGCAGAGACACAGAGTTCACAGAGAAAAATCATTGAGTTGACCATGAACTCCGCAGGACAAGTGACCAATGAACGCTATGGCTTTTATTCTCTGTACCTCTGTGTCTCTGTGGTTTAATGGCTTTTTCTAGATTAATGGCTAACTTGGGCAATCCAATCTTGCAGATTGTAATAATTGGTGATGCGGGCGACCTTGTTGTCGCGGATTTCAAAAAAAGCACCCGCAGGCAGGCGGTATGTTTGCCCGTTTGCGGCAGGCAAGCCTTCATCGGTTTTAATATATTCGCCTAACACCACAAATTCAGCGGCAGCGCGTGTGCCGTCTGCTGTCGCCATGATGACCATATCCACCAGTTGCTCTTTATAATTGTAGTTCATGCAGGCCATGAACTGGGTAAACGCAGCCTTGCCGATTTCACGCCTACCTTGATTGATGTCATGGATGACATCGTCGGTGAGCAGATTCAAAAAAGTATCCATATCGCCGCCGTTAAAGGCTGCATAGTATTGTTCTACTAACTTAATGCTGTCTTGTTGATTCATAATCGTTCCGATGTTAAGTAAAAATAAGTGGGCCGTATTTTATAGTTAAATAGGGGTTTTGCCTTTGCTTTTTTAACTAATCCTTGCCCCAGCCGCCTTCCCGCAACGTTACCGTCCGGTTGAACACCAGCTTGCCGTCCACACTGTCCTTAGCATCCAGGCAAAAATAACCGGTTCTTTCGAACTGGTAGCGGTTTTCGGGCAGTGCGGCCGCCAAGCTCGCTTCCACGCGGCAACCGTTAAGGACTTCCAGGGAATCGTGATTTATCGCATCCAGGAAATTTTCTTCATTATCGGGATTAGACACATTAAACAAGCGGTCATATAAACGGATTTCCGCAGGCTGTGCGTGTTGCTCACAAACCCAGTGGATAACGCCTTTGACTTTGCGGCCTTCGGGATTTTTGCCCAGCGTGTCGGGGTCATAAGTGCAGCGCAATTCGGTAATCAGGCCGTCGGCATCTTTGATGACTTCGTTGCATTTGATCACGTAAGAACCGCGCAAACGGACTTCACCGCCATCGATCAAACGCTTAAATTTGGGCGGCGGGATTTCGGCAAAATCATCCTGCTCGATCAATATCACTTTAGAAAACGGCACGGTGCGTTTGCCCAGTTCAGGACGTTGCGGATGGTTGCTGATTTCCAGCTGTTCTGTTTGGTCTTCGGGATAATTGTCTATCACCACGCGCAACGGTTGCAATACCGCCATCGCCCGCAACGCGTTTTCGTTTAAATCTTCGCGTATGCAATATTCCAGTACGCCCATTTCTATCCAGGAGTTTTGTTTGGTAACGCCGATGCGTTCACAAAAATCCCGTATCGCTTTGGGCGTAAAACCGGCCCGGCGCAATCCGGCAATGGTCGGCATACGCGGGTCATCCCAGCCGTGTACGTGTTTTTCCATCACCAATTGATTGAGCTTGCGCTTGCTGACGATGGTGTATTCCAGTTGCAGTCGGGCGAACTCGATTTGTTGCGGATGGCAAAGAGTCGGCAGTTGCTCCAGCACCCAATCATACAGCGGGCGGTGATCTTCAAATTCCAGCGTACACAAAGAATGGGTGATGCCTTCAAGGGCGTCGGAAATACAGTGCGTATAATCGTACATGGGATAAATACACCACGCATCGCCGGTGCGGTGATGATGTACGCGGCGTATCCGGTACAGCGCGGGATCGCGCATGTTGATGTTGGGCGACGCCATGTCGATTTTGGCGCGTAATACATACTGGCCGTCGGCAAATTCACCGGCGCGCATACGCCTAAATAAATCCAGGTTTTCGGCAATGGAACGGTTGCGGTCGGGGCTTTCCTTGCCGGGTTCGGTTAAAGTGCCGCGATAAACCCTGATTTGTTCGGCGGACAAGCTGTCCACATAAGCTAAGCCTTGCTCAATCAATTGCTCGGCGTAACCGTACAGCTGTTCAAAATAATCGGACGCATGATGTAATCCGGCCCAGTCAAAACCTAACCATTGCACATCCCTTTCGATAGCTTCCATGTATTCAATGCTTTCTTTTTCGGGATTGGTGTCGTCAAAGCGCAGATTGCAAGTGCCGTTATATTCGGCGGCAATACCAAAATTCAGGCAAATCGATTTTGCATGACCGATATGCAGATAACCGTTAGGTTCAGGTGGAAAGCGGGTGGCGACTTTTCCGTTGTTTTTGTGTTCTTTAAGATCGCTGTTAATGATCTGACGGATAAAGTTTTCCGGAAGCTGGTTATCGTTAGTGGACATGTTTATTAATTGGGGTTATTTAAAGTTAATTTCAAAAGTGCAAGACGAAAGGCAAAAGACTAGAGGCGCAAGATAAAAGGAATCTCTTTTTTCGTCTTTCGTCTTTAGCCTTGCGCCTTAACTATTTCTTTTTGATATAAAAAATCTGCTGATTGTCCTGTTTAATCAATTCAATGATTTGATGGCCCGATTGGTTGACATAAACGCCAAAATCCAAATGCGCGGCAGGATCAGTTGCGATGACTTTAACCACATCACCGCTACCCATACTCATCAACGCTTTTTTTAGACGCAATAGCGGCAAAGGGCACAGCAAACCGCCGGCATCAACTTCCAGACTAAATTCAATCATCGTTTTTAGTAACTCATTAACAGTGGATTGCTTATAATACCATCCCCTAATGAATCTAAGAATCACCGTAACAAAATGGATTATTTTCCCGTTTTTGTAAAACTTAAAGATCAGGATTGTCTTGTCGTCGGCGCAGGTGAAATAGCCGCCCGCAAAATCGAACTGTTAGCTCGCGCCGGGGCGAAAATAACGGTGATAGCCGAACAGGTCAGCCCACAGGTAGCCAACCTTAAGGAGGTCTGCCGGTTAACAGTGCTGCAAAAAACTTTTGCCCCGACTGACCTCTGCGGCTACCGGCTGGTGGTGTCGGCGACCGATAACAAAGAAACCAATTTATTAATTGCTAAAACGGCTGAAGAACAAAATATATTGGTGAATGTGGTCGATAATCCTGCATTATGCAGCTTTATTTTTCCGGCCATCATCGACCGCTCGCCGATCATTGCCGCCGTATCATCCGGCGGCGCCGCGCCGGTTTTATCAAGATTACTCAGGGCCAAGATAGAAAGTATCATCCCGCCTGCTTATGGGCGACTGGCGCAACTTGCCGAAAAATTCAGATTCGACGTTAAAAACCACATTAAAGCGCCCGCCCAACGCCGGATTTTTTGGGAAAACATCTTTCAGGGTTCGGTTGCCGAATTAATTTTCGCAGGCAATGACAACGCGGCCGAACAACAATTACAGCAAGCCCTGAGCAAACAAAAAGATGTGATTAGCACGGGCGAAGTTTATCTGGTGGGCGCAGGGCCGGGCGCGCCGGACTTATTAACGTTTCGTGCCTTACGATTAATGCAGCAGGCCGATGTTATTGTTTACGACCATCTGGTTTCGCCGGAAATTCTCGATTTGGCGCGCCGGGATTCGGAAAAAATTTATGTCGGCAAGGAACGGCAAAAACATACCCTGCCCCAGGAATCCATCAACACCTTACTTGCCGATCTGGCCAAGGCAGGGAAACGGGTGGTGCGCTTAAAAGGCGGCGATCCTTTCATTTTCGGGCGCGGCGGCGAAGAAATTGAAACTTTAATGCAACAAGGCATTAATTTTCAGGTCGTGCCCTGCATTACCGCT
>PMJA01000087.1 GCA_003158415.1 Methylobacter sp. | reverse complement strand
TTACAAGGCTGACTGAGTAATAGAATGTAGAGCTTAGCCCAACATTCCTTTCTTTAGGTCTTCTGAAGGTGGCTTAGGACCCAGCCAAATAGAAAAGACTGCGTCTGCAAAACCCTTGCTCTCGAAGGTTCCCAGCGCTTTTTTCCCAACTTGCAAGGTCGTGCCTTTTCCCGGCAGGTAGGTAAAAGTCAGCGTTTCGCCTTCCTTCACATCGGGAATTAGCGCGAGCATCTTACCGAAAGCGGCTTTCTGTCCTGCCTTATCAACCGCATTCTCATCGAAACTTTCCTGGAACGCCTCCACAAGTTGCGTCTTCGTCAGGTCACGCAATAAAAACAGGGTAATCGCCTTACTCTGATCGGACGCGAGGATCGCATTGGCGTCCTTTGAGGAAGATTCGAGGTAGAGTCCGCCCACATAAACTTTGATAATGGCCTTTTTTCTCAGGCCTAGCCCGTTTAGCTTCAAGGTTTTTTCGCCGACCTTGAGCGTATCGGGCAGCGTCGCACCCGCCAACTCGCCAGCCAGGGCGGCAGTGTCCAGCGTCGAAACGGCCAATATAAGCAGTACAACAGTACTGCCCAGTGTCTTCATAATAGTGGTTTTCATAGGTTTATCCTCAAAAGTGAATGGTTATGTTTCAGGTTGTGGTTTCTTTGTGACTCTGTCACGAGTTCGAAAGCCGGTATTGCAAAATCATTAGGTGCGTTTTAACTTTAAATCACTTTAGAGTAGCAGGTCGGGCATGCTTTTATGCCCGACATTTTCAAGACTCAGCATTGGCCAATGTTTTTAAATGTTTCCACGGTCATTCCATCGCCGGACATCGAAATGTTGGGCAACGATGAAGCTGTTGCCCAACCTGTCATAGTTGATCTAAAAATGGATTTGTTGCGTTCCCTAATAATACCGCTGATAGAATATTTACTCTATTGACCTTTAGGCCTAGACCATTAAAAAAATAGCGGCTTTATGAGTATCTTCCCATTATTTACTGGATTTAAAGCCTGACAGGTCTGGCGAAGATTACCTAAGCCAGGGAGACAGAATCGGCACGGGCTTTGTCGAATCTGCGGTGAATTACGTCGTCGCCAAGCGCTTTACCAAGCGGCAACAAATGCAATGGAGTTCCCAAGGGCGCTCATTTACTATTGCTCGGACACGGGTACTCAATGGCGAATTAGAACATACGTTTCGAGACTGGCATCCCGGCTTTCGGGCAGCGAATGATGAAAAACTTAAAAAGGTTGCTTAGCGGCCTCCCCCGGTTTTGCATGCTCTTCATAATGGGGTACGTTTAAACAAACGAGACATTTGTTTCATAGGATTTCTTTAAAAACCACAGATGGCGTGGTTTGCTAAACAATTATTTATACCACTTCACGTCGCACTACGCATGAATCCTTACGGTCGGTCAATTACCGCAAAGGGATGGTTAATGCCGGACCAACCGATTTGGCAGCACCCGCTTGTAGTCGGAATAATTGAGCCATCAGCATAAAAGTCGACTTAGACTCCAGATCGTTATCTGCCAGATAAAACCATTGGTCACGATACGGTATCGCCACAAAAGCCCCCTGCGGTTCTGTTTCACTTTGACTGACGTGAAACATGCTTCCGCCTGCGGTTTTGCTCCAGTCAAATTCTGAGCCATCTTTGTTTCGTGTGATTGTCACCAAGCCTTCCGCTTTATGAGCCTCTGGTGTATCAACATTATGAGACAGATAGAAAAAGATACTCATCAGTGAACGGGTTCTGATTGAGATGGTGTTCGGACTATGGCTTAAAAAATCACTGTTGAGATGATAAACCTCAATATTCTGGTCTAGCCCAAGCAATTGCTTGATTTCTGCAATTGTCTCACGATGTTCAGGAGAGGATTTTATTTCCAGCTGCATTTCTTTTGTAACGGGATCGATTCTGGGAACGATAAGGTCTTCATTCACGACTCCTTCCATGAGTCGTAACAGCCGATTGAATGGATCGAGACGAGTCGGGGACAATTTTGGTGTTGGCCCCGAGGCGATCCTCGCATTATCAAGACCGTTAATGCGTTCCACGCAAAGGCCAAGCACCCGTCGACTGCTCCACCCTGAACCAGTCAAGGTAAACAGATCTTCAATAGAGATAGGTCTGAGTATGCTTTTGACAAAGCCCTCGCCCTGAAGAGGGGCATAAGAAATAGTTGGCGAAGAGGTATAAGTTCCATTGGCATTAAGCCCCAGAATATTCATACCATTTTGCAGATTGAGGGTGGAGGTGGTCGTGCCGGCGACCAAGCCCATATTCAAGGAAGCGGTTACACTAACCACATCAAGAAAAAATGCCGGATCCCGATAATGTAAACGGACAATATTTTGTATGAACTGCTCATTCTGGCTATCGGTAATTGCCTGATTGTAAAGCGGGTAGGTTCCCTTCAGCCCATTGGGGCCAAATGAATTACAGCCACTCAGCAGGATTACAATTGCTAAGAAAACAAAGCGGAGATATTTTATTAATCGAAACATTCTTTCAGAGACCAAATAATTTTATTTATTACAAGTTAAGAGGATGAGTTTAAACAAACGACATCAAAGTTCCGTAGGATTTTGAACTGTGACAAGCCGTAAACTTTCGGCGCATTACTTCTCCTTATTCAAATGACGGTGGACACGTAGATTGCCAAGATTTCATTCAATCATGGTCGTGTGTCCCTCTTTAGCGTGCAAGACCGCCTGTCGGCGTGCTTCGGTGACTTTGCCAAGATCACGCGCCAGACGCGGGGATCGATCCAGCATTCGGTTGGCTGCGTCGCCCGGAATGGCCACCAGTAAAAGGTCGGTTAAGGCTCGCACGTTTATTGTACTCGGTCGCCCCATCGTTACCTGCATAATGCCGATATATTCGCCATGAGCCAGTCTAGCCACTTCACGTTCCACCCCTCGCTTGTCGGGCGTGCTGAGCAACGCCTCGCCTTCGATAATGAGGTATAAGGGGACGCTTGAGTCACCCTTTCTAAGAACCAGTTCATTGCGCGCAAAGCGCTTTAATACGCTGGCTTTTGATAGTTCCTGTAATTCAGTCTCTGGCATAGCTTGTAAGGTCGCAACTGTGGCGAGTTTTTCATGCACTGCATTCAATTGCCCCAATGCATCCGCCTTATGGTGATAAACAGTTTGAATCGGGAATGGGATAGTGAGCCCATGGCGTTGTGCGGCATACCAGACCCGGCTGAGGAACTCGTTTTCAGCATCCCCCTTCGCCAGATAATCTTGCACGGCAAAGATTATTTGATAGTTGATCGCAAAGTCGGCGTAGCCCGTGGTGATGACCCATGGAGCGGGTTCCGGCAAGACGCCTGGAACGATGGCGGCGGTTTCCAGCATAGCCTGTTTCACCTTATTAGGTGGGTCGCTGTAGGAGAAGCTGATCGGGATCCGCACGAGGTGATGTCCGAGGCGACTCAAATTGATTAAAGGCTCCTGGGTCAGGTCAATGTTGGGGATGACTAGGAGGGAATTGGTTCGGCCTACATGGATCCAGGTGGAGCGCCAAGTCATCTCCTTGACGGTGCCCTCTCGCTCTCCCACGCGGATAATGTCACCATTGACAAACGGCTTCTCGAACAACAAGGCGATACCGGAGAAGAGATTGCCCAGCGTATCTTTCAAGGCAAGGCCGATCACTAACGAGCCAATGCCGAGCGCGGCGAAGAATGCCTTAAGGTCTGCCTCCCATACGAAGGCTAGCACCATGCCTAACCCCACGAAGACGAAGAAGGCGCGCGAAAGGTCAAGGAACAGCTTCGGGACGCGGGCTCGCCAGGATGTCGCGCTCGCCTCCGCAAAAAGCATGACATTGGCTAGCGACAGCAGCGCGAATAACACGCTGATAAACATTAGGGTCTCGGTGGTTTTGACGGCGGTGTCTGCCGGGGGAAGGCCAACCATTTTTTCGAGGAAGATAAACAGGGACAGCAATGGCAAGGTGATGTTGCGAAGATGGCGCACGGGCTCGCTGAGAGGTCGCCCGCGCACATCCAGCCGGTGGAGTATTTCGCTGAGTAACACCATGACCAGCGGAAAACCAAAGGTTAGTCCCAAACCCCAAATCAGCCAGGGATTGACGGCAAGTGATTCAGTAAAGCTCATGATGTTTTCAGTACCCAAATGGCTTGGGATCCTTTGCCAGGCAGATCTAACTCGCCAGCCTGTTCAAAAGTATGCAAGTCGCCGAGTGCCTCCCTGACAGCTTGCGTCAACTTGATGTTGCCGACCACCTTGGCGCTTTGCATCCGGCCCGCTAAAGTCACCGTGTCGCCCCACAGGTCATAGATAAACTTCTGCTTCCCGACAATACCGGCGATGGCGGGCCCGGTATTGATGCCAATCGAGAGAGTAAGTTGCAGATTATGGCGGTGATTGACTCGATGAATGATCTCCATCAAATCGCGGGAAAAGGAAACCATCCGGTGAATATGATCAATGCTTGGAATCGAGAGTCCGCTTACTGCCATATAGATGCTACCGATGGTTTTGACCTTTTCAACCCCACGCCGCTCAGCTGCCTCGTCGAATGCGCTCACGATCTCATTCAACAAGCCGACCACTTCCTCTGCGTCGGCCGATCGGGAATAATCTTCGAAACCAATAATGTCGGCGAACAATACGGTCACGCTCGCCACGCTATCAGCAATCCGTTGCTCGCCACCCTTGATACGCAAGGCAATCGGCGCGGGCAGCATGTTAAGTAGAAGCGCTTCATTCTCACGGTTTCGGAGGCGCAACTCCTCGTTGCCGATTCGCAGTTTATCCAGCATTTGGTTGAAAGCCCGCGAAAGACTGCCTATTTCGTCGAGTCCCTCATCCTCTACTTTTACGTCCTTTTTACCTTCGCCGATTTGTCTGACGGCCTCGGCAAGGGTGTGAAGGGGTCGGATAAAGCGGTTGGTCAGCCCCATTGCCAATAAGGTGACAATAATGACGAACCCGGCTGCGTAAAGCATAACTTGTCGTTCGAACGCTGTGACCGGCGCAAAAGCTTCGTCATAATCCATCTTGACCACCAAACCCCAGTTGATGCCAGGAATGCCGACTGGCTGAAAAGCGTTTAGTACTCGCAAGCCGCGATAATCCGTAAACAAGCCGGTGTTAGTCTGTCCGGCAAGCGCGCCTTGGGCAGCCTGGGTATGCGCCGGTTGCAGCAGTATAGAGGTATTGAGGCGGTTAATGCGCTCGACGAGCGACGGTGAGATGCCGTTGCCTGCAATTTGCTTAAGATAATTCGCCTTGTCCTCGAACAGAAAGCGTGAGTCCGACCTTAGGAGTTTGTCATCGCCCACCAAATAAGCTTCG
>PMJA01000018.1 GCA_003158415.1 Methylobacter sp. | reverse complement strand
TCCGGTCAGCGTGCTTACTATGCGGCGCGCATCCTGTTGCAGCACGGCTTCAACGCCAAAACTATCTCCGGCGGAATGCTGTCGCTAGCCCACAATTATCTGCTAAATGCTAACCAGTAAGGGGGCTAACTCATGATCATATTGCTTAAAGTAGGTGCGACATGAGCCCCTTACTCAAAGAAATCCGTCACAATCCGCTACTTTGGCTGCTGGCATTCGTGCCCGTGGTGTTCGCAGCCAAGCAGCTCAACCCGGAAGCGCACACGCTGCTCTTCGTGTTGTCCGTGCTGGCTATCGTCCCCCTGGCCGCTCTCCTGAGTCACGCCACTGAATCGGTGGCGGCCAAGACCGGCGATGCGGCCGGAGGCCTGCTCAATGCCACGCTGGGTAACCTGACCGAATTGGTGATTGCACTGGCCGCTTTACGTGCCGGAGAATACATGCTGGTGAAGGCGTCCATTGCCGGTGCGATTGTCACCAACACATTGTTCGTACTGGGGGCATCGTTTCTGCTCGGCGGACTCAAATACCATGTACAGGAATACAACCGGGCCGGTGCCCGCCTGCAAGCGGGCATGCTTTTTTTGGCGACAGTCGCGCTGCTGATTCCTTCAGCGATCTCCAACGCCGACTCGGCGGTAGGGGCGGCGTTCACCCAGAAGTTAAGCGTGGGGTTGGCGGTATTGCTCATCGTCGCTTACGGATTGGGCATGCTGTTCTCGCTCAAGACGCACCGCGAGCTGTTTGCCAGTGCGGAATCCGGCGAAAGCGGCGAAGCGCCGTGGCCCCTGGGTCTCGCTCTGGCTACGCTGGCTGGTGTCACGGTGCTGGTGGCGCTGGTGAGTGAAGTGTTCGTCGAGTCGGTGCAGAAGGCGGCGGAGACCTTCGGGATGACTTCCGCGTTCGTCGGCTTCATTGTCGTAGCGCTGGTCGGCGGCGCGGCGGAAATGGGCTCGGCGTTTTCCGGCGCACGCAAGAACCGGCTGGATCTGAGCGTGGGCATCGCACTGGGGAGCGCGTCACAGATTGCGCTCTTCGTTGCCCCGGTGCTGGTGCTGCTAAGCTACGTCCTCGGGCCGATGCCGATGGATCTGCAATTCTGGCCGGGGGCGGTGGTGATGATTCTCATCGCCACCCTGACCGTATCCCTGGTCACAACCAACGGGCGCTCGGCGTGGTTCATCGGAGTGTTGTTGCTGATGGTCTATCTGATCTTCGCCATGACACTTTACCTGTTGCCGCCCAGAGTCCACTAAAAATAGGAGAACCATAGAGTATGAACAACCCTGAAACGAAGCAAGGCAACTTTAAGAAAAAAATAGTCCATGAGCTGGGCGAGTATTTGATCATCGTCTGTTATCTCACCCTCGTGTTTGCCGCTTTCACGCAATATCGAAGAATCCTTCTGTCTGCTTATGGTATCGATTACATTAATTACGGGGTGGCCGTGATTGAGGCGTTGATTCTTGGAAAAGTCGTCATGATCGGCGATATACTCCGCCTTGGTCGCGGCCTTGAACAGAAGCCCTTAATTTACCCCACCCTTTTGAAGACTTTTGTCTTCACTGTCTTTGTTGCCGCCTTTACCCTCATCGAGCATGCAATCAAGGGTCTTTGGCAGGGGAAGGGACTCACAGGAGGTCTCATTGAACTCTCTGAGAAAGGGTATCATGAATTGCTCGCCAACAGTCTGGTCGTTTTCGTGGCTTTTATTCCCTTCTTCGCTGTCAAGGAGTTGCAGCGGGTGTTCGGAGTGGGGGAACTACGCGCTCTATTTTTCAAAAATAGAGTCGACCCGTGAATGAATTTATCCCATGCTCAAGACCACTGCCATTAAGTTAAGCGCCGCCTGACAAGATAAACCGCTGGCTGAGCGGAGTCGCTGGCTGAGCGGAGTCGAAGCCAGAAAAATCGCTTCGACTCCACTCAGCGAACGGATTAACTGTGGGCAGTGATGCTCAAGACGGTATGCGGTAGATCAGGTTTATCCAGGCGGTCGGGCCTGTCTTTCAAAGAAATCGCCATCATTGCTGGCCATGTGATGCGCAACAAAACCTAAACGAGCTACTTTATAACCTAAGCAAAAGGAAAATAAAAATGCAAACCGCAAATGAAACAAATAACCCTTCCACAGCAAAAGTCACCGCCGATAAAGACCGGGTCGATCGTCTGAAAGAACAACTCAGGAGCACGCCTGCGGAGGTCGATTTTGAGCGGGTCAGGATTATGGAAGAGGTGTACGAAGACACCGCCGGCTACCAGCAGATTATCCGCAGAGCCAAGTTCATGGCAACCCTGCTGGAGCGAAAAAAGTTGTACATCGACGACAACCTTTTTGTGGGCAGCATGGCAAGCACCGTCAATGGAATCTATACCTATCCTGAATGGAACATTGATTGGATGAAGGAAGAAAATACCATTGAAAAATCAAAGACCCCGGAAGACCGCAAGGCAAACCAGTGGGCGCTTGATTACTGGGAAAAGCGTTCGCTGAAGCCCCGCACGCTTGATATATTCGAAAAGAGATATGGTTTTGATCCACGCCCTTGCTATGATTCCGGCTTCGTCATTAGTTTCTTTGACTGGCCCGGTGGCGGCGGCAACCTGAACTATCCCAGGGTTTACAACAATGGGCTTGCCAGCATGATCAAAGAAGTCGAGGAGCGAGAGATGGCTCTCGACATGCGGCTGCCGAATGCCGACAAGTTCTACTTCTATGAAGCCAGTCTCATCGTCATGAGGGCCATTGTCCGCCTGGCTAACCGTTATGCGGAATTGGCCAGGGAAATGGCGGCAAAAGAAACAAACGAAACCCGCAAAGCGGAATTAATTGCTATTGCCGAGACCAGCGAGCGGGTTCCCGAGCATCCGGCCCGCAACCTGAGAGAAGCCATCCAGTGCCACTTCTTCTGTCACATCCTCGCAGAAATCGAGCAGGTCGGTTGTGGCTATTCAGAGGCCTACCTGGGTCAGAACTTTGAACCCTTCTATCAGCGCGACAAGGCGGCTGGCCTGATCGATCAGGAAGAAGCCACTTTCATGTTCGAGAACCTCGTCATCAAGCTAAACGAAATCGGCTATTACTATGGCGAGAAGGTCGCTTTGCAGAACTCTGCCGACCTGGGTCAGAGCATCTCGCTCGGTGGCTTTACCGAAGATGGGGATGATGCCACCGCAGAAATGGATTATGTGATCTTAGATGCATGTAACTACCTTCACTTGCCTCAGCCTCCGCTGTCGGTCATCTACACGGAAAAAATGAGTGGAAAATTTCTGGAAAAGGTACTGGATGTAATCGGTACCGGTATCGGCATGCCACAGTTTGTGAATGGCGATGTGATGCTGAAACGGGCCCTTAATTTGTTCGCTGACTCCGAAAAGGGCATCACCCTTGAAAAAGCCAGACGAACAGCCATCGGCGCCTGTGTGGGTTCATACATTCCCTACGAAACCGGTCACCCGGTGGAAGGGCAACCCAACCTGGGTAAGATCCTCGAGTTGACGATGACCAATGGCTTCGATCCCCGCACCAAGCAGCAGGTCGGCCCCAAGACAGGGGATCCCGAGACCTTCAAGAACTTCGAAGAACTGTACGCGGCATTCGAGCAGCAGTTGCAATTCAATGAGGACGTCCTCCGCCGGGGTGCATGGATCGCCAGCATGTTGTGCGCTGACTTTCTTCCGGTTACCTGGCGCTCGCTCCTGACTGGGGGCTGCATTGAAACCGGCACCGAGGTCTGGAATGGCGGCGCCAACTACTACACAACCGCGCAAATCGTTGTCGGTGGCGTTGACGCAGCCAACGGGCTGATGGCAGTAAAACATCTGGTCTTTGACGAGAAGAAGCTGACCATGGCTGAACTGAAAAATGCACTGGCCGCCAACTTCGAGGGGGAATATGAGAAAGAACGAAAGCTGTGTTACGAAGCTCCCAAACATGGCAATGACATTCCTGAAATGAACAAACTGACCCATCGGGTGTACGAAAGTATCTTGACCGCTTTCAATAATGTCGATGGCGGTGGCAACTACCTCAGCAAGGACATGAAATCAGTGCCGGATGCCTATACCAAGAGCATCCACAACTTAATGGGGATGGTGACGGGAGCACTGCCGACCGGCAAGAAAGCCGGGGTTGCCCTCACCGATGGTAGTCTGTCGGCCATGCCGGGCACCGATGTCAACGGCCCTACCGCGTTGGTGATGTCTGCGGCGAAAAGTCAGGATGCCGTCAAGTACAGCGCAACGCATATGAACATGAAACTCCCTCCTGATCAACTGAAATCACGCAAGGGTCGGGATAACGTGCTGAATCTTGTCAAGACCTATTTTGACAATGATGGCTACCACATTCAATTCAATGTCCTGGACACCGCAATACTCAGGGACGCACAGAAGCACCCGGAAAACTACCGTGACCTCGTGGTTCGGGTAGCCGGTTTCAGCGCTTTCTTCACCAAACTGGCTCCGGGCGTGCAGAACGAGGTTATCGAACGGACCTTGCAGTCGTTCGACGGTCAACACTGCTAAAATCCACGGAACCGCCACGGTGCGCCCTATCGACACTCCGTGGCGGTACCTTTTTGGTCATCAATTAAACTCGGGTGAAAACTATGAGTACAAATAAAAGACGCATTGCCATTAATGTGGGAGCAGGCTACGTTCCGGGAATCAATGCCGTGGTTACTGGAGCCGCTATAGCCGCAAGCAAGTTGGGATGGGAGATGGTCGGCATCCGTGATGGATTTGACGGCTTGCTACACCCGGATCGCTACTCCGATGGTGGGCTCGTGTCCCTCAGCCCCCTGCTGATTGAAAACCTTGATCCATCTGCCGGAGGTGTCCTCGGCCAAGCAGCTCGGATCGATCCGTTTCATGTCCGCCAGGTCAATGAAGACAACATGGTGGAGGAAGTGGACATGTCCGATGCCCTCATAGAAAGGCTGAAGGCGGAAAATATTGATGCCTTGATTTCGGTCGTTGGAGGTCAGGGGCTGAGCATTCTCTATAAACTCCAACGTAAAGGACTCAATACGGTGTGCATTCCAAGGTCGGTCGATAACGACATCGCCTCGACCATGGTCTCCTTTGGCTTCAATACCGCACTGAGCTTTACCATCGACATGCTAGACAGGGCGCGTCAGGGGGCTCGGTCTGCCCGCAAAATCGCAGTGGTGGAAGTCCAGGGCGCACATACCGGATGGCTGGCGCTGCAGGCAGGCATAGCCGCTTGTGCCGATGCTGTGCTGATCCCGGAAATTCCTTGCGACCTGAAACTATTGGCCGGGAAGTTGGCGGAGACGTTATCGCCCACCAGGACTTTTGGATTGGTAGTGGTAGCCGAAGGCACGAATTTCATCACTAAAACGCAAAGCCAGACACCTGTATCCGCCCTCAAAGCGTCTCTTTCACCACTGGCAACGGGTGAGGCAAGTGACTATGTCATTCATCGCTCGGGACAGGCGGCCGAAACGGTAGCAAGAGAGCTGCAGTTGCTGATCGCCGAGGAAACCTATCCGATGGTCATTGGTCCCTGGGTCAGAGGGGGTACACCCACCGCTGTCGATCGCCAACTTGGGATGGCCTACGGCGCAGGCGCTGTGCAGGCGCTAAACGCCGGAAAAGAGGGCGTAATGGTAGCCTTTGTTCCACCCGACATCAGGTTCGTGCCGTTGGCGGAAGCGATCAACAAAGTCAGGACGGTGCCCGCTGACAGTGAATTTCTGAAAATTGCACAATCACTGGGTATCTTTGTCGGAAATAAGGAGGCAGCGCTATGAAAAGTCAAACAATCAATCCCTCCGAAATGACGGGAACCGTCCTGAATATCCAGCGCTATTGCAGCCACGATGGCCCGGGCATTCGTACCACCGTTTTCCTGAAGGGCTGTTCGTTGCGTTGCAAATGGTGCGGCAATCCCGAANNCATGCTTCGCTCTGCCCGACAGGCGCACTGGAAATGTTCGGCAAACGAATGACTGTCAGCGAGGTGCTCGACGAGGTAGAGAAAGACAGTTCTTTTTACCGCAATACCGGGGGCGGTATCACCCTGAGTGGCGGTGAGTGTATGCTGCAACCGGATTTCAGCGCCGCATTACTGGCAGGAGCGCATGAGCGCGGCATCAATACAGCGATTGAAACAGCCTGCAATGTGCCATGGTCTTATGTGGAAAAAGTGCTGCCCCATGTTGATACCATGCTGCATGATCACAAACTGACGATCCC
>PMJA01000241.1 GCA_003158415.1 Methylobacter sp. | reverse complement strand
ATCAAAGTTGTGTCCTTTAACGGCAATATAAAGTTGCCCTGGCTTAATGGCCCGCGTATCTATGCTGACAGACGTGACAGCCACATCGTCCCCGATGAGCTTGCCTTGCACAGCGTCGGCACAGTCACTCAGCATCATTTTCATTGAAACCCTGCTCTTATTTTTAAGGCGTCAATTACAACTTGACTATCGCTGAACGCTGTTTGCACCCCATTGCTTTCCTGATAGTGTTCATGGCCCTTGCCCGCAACCACAATACAATCCTGTTTAGCTGCTCTTTTCAGCGCGCTTTGTATGGCCTGCGCTCTGTTTTGAATCACTTCCACCTTAGCCGGATGCTCCGTCAAATTACAACCGCCCAGTATGTCATTCACAATATCCAGTCCATTTTCAAAGCGCGGATTGTCATCGGTAATAATCATATAATCTGCCCACTGCTCTGCAATACGCCCCATTTGTGGACGTTTACCCTGATCCCTGTTACCGCCACAACCGAACACTACCCATAAGTCTTGCTGACAATGTTTTCTTACGCTAGCTAAAACCTTATCCAGCGCATCCGGTGTATGCGCATAATCGACAAAAACCAGCGGCTGTCCATCGCCGCCGAAACGCTCCATGCGTCCCGTAACCGGCTTTATAGACTGCAATTTTTTTACCGCCTCAGGCAGGGCAACACCCATCGCCAACACCACCGCCAAAACGGTTAATACATTCTCGATATTAAAATCGCCATAAAGCGGCACACTTACCCGTAGCCTATCCCCCCGCCAACGCACATCAAATTCAATGCCATTCGCTTTATGTTCTACATTTTCGGCATTGACACATTCGCAGGTAGCTCGTGACTTCCCTTGAACACTGACGCCCCAGATAACAACCTCTTTAGGCACTGCGGCAATAATCCGGTCGCTATAGGGATCATCAAGATTCACTACGGCAAAACCTAGACCCGGATTGTCGAGTAACGACAATTTAGCCTGCAAGTAGGCGTCCATCGTGCCGTGATAATCCAAATGATCGCGGCTGATATTGGTGAACACGGCGCCTTTAAAGGTAACTCCATTAACCCTGCCCTGCTCCAAACCATGCGACGAAACCTCCATCGCGACTATTTTCTTGTTATCTTTTTGCAACTCGGCCAGTATTCTTTGCGTTTCCAGGGCATCGGGCGTAGTGTTAAGCGTTGCGCTTAAGCTACCCCACTCACCCCAACCCAGTGTGCCAATTATTCCGCAGTCCTCCAGCACCTGGCTTAAAAACTGGCTGCATGAGGTTTTGCCGTTAGTTCCTGTAATACCGACTATCGTCATAAATCCGGAAGGATTGCCATAAAAACGGGCGGCTATTTCACCCAGCTTTAAGCCCAGATCGTCTACTGCAATCATCGGTACAGAATAGCTCTGCCCGGCAAATTGTTTGCCGTCCCCGGCGGGGTCGAATACAACAGCGCACGCGCCGTTGTTCAGCGCCTGTTCCATATATATCAAGCCATGCTGCCTGGCGCCCGCCAGGGCAATAAACACATCGCCCGCAACCACCTTCCGGCTATCCAAAGCCAATCCCTTAATCGGCCTATCTTCTACCGCTGCCAAGCTTGAATTTGCAACATGACCTGTTAACAGATCTTTTAGCCTCATGCCCACAATCAATGACTTTTCTGAGTTAACAAAATGGGCATCGTTTCTTCCTGATCGGGAGCCACTTCCAATATTCTCAAAGCGCCCGCCATCACCTTGGAAAACACCGGCGCCGAAACCAGTCCGCCGTAATACTGACCTGCGGAAGGCTCATCTATCATGACCACAATAATCAACCGTGGATCAGTCGCCGGCGCCATGCCTGCAAAAACGGCAAAATAATTCTTCTCGGTATAACCATGAGAACCGGCCTTTTTTACGGTTCCGGTTTTACCGGCGGCCGTATAGCCGTCGACCCTTGCTTCATAAGCCGTACCGTCTTTCATCAACACGGTTTCCATCATTTTCCTGACACTTTTGGCTGTTTTGGCTGAAAATACCCGGACCGCATCATCATCTTCTTCACGTTTCAGCAAGCTTACCGAGTGCAAAATACCATCATCGGCCAACGCCGTATAAGCTCTTGCCAGCTGTAACGTCGAACTACTCAAGCCATAGCCGAATGACAAAATCGCCCGATCGAAATCGTGCCATCTTTTGTAATCCATTAAAGTACCACTGGCTTCGCCTGGAAAACCCGAACCAGCTGAAACGCCAAAACCAAGCTGATGATAAACTCCCCAAAAATATTTCGGCGGCATTTTCAATGCCATCATACTAACAGCGACATTACTGGATTTTTTTATTACATGCGTTAAATCCAGCGTGCCATAATTATGCACATCTTTAACGGTATTACGTCCGATTTGAAACGTTCCGTGCGTAGCAAAAGTAGCATTAGGGCTTATATAGCCACCATCTAAAGCCGCTGCAACAACAAAGGGCTTAACCGTTGACCCGGGCTCAAATACATCGGTAATCGCCCTGTTTCTGTATAAACTTTCTTTCAAACTGCTTCTGGTATTCGGATTAAAAGATGGCTGATTAACTGCCGCCAAAATTTCCCCGCTTTTTGCATCCAATACCACCAATGCCCCTGATTTTGCTTTATTGGCACTGACCGCCAGCTGCAACTCCCGGTACGC
>PMJA01000036.1 GCA_003158415.1 Methylobacter sp. | reverse complement strand
TGATAGACACCTGATTTTAGGTTTTACAAAGAATTACTAGACACCTATTTAGGTGTCTACTTTACATTAGGCAATTCAATGGATATGCAATCCCGAATCCAATCTATTAACGATCTTCACGACCGTTGCAAGGAGCGAGTAGCTCGTGATAACGAGGAGTCGGTCTATCTTCCTAACCCTGTCTTCACCGATAAACCAAAATACTGCTTAGTCGCCATGGAACCCTCTATTCGAGGGCAAACGCCTAAAGAGTTCCAAAATCAAGTGGATCTGGGATTCAAAAACTTTCTCTGTTACCCAGCGGATTTCATTCTTCATTATTGTGCTAAAAAATTCCTTTGCCACGAATATTACATTACCGATATATCGAAAGGCGCAATGAAAGCAAGCAAGGCAGAGATTGATAAACAAAAACGCTATGAAAACTGGCGTAGTATTCTTCAACAAGAATTAGACTTTTTCGGCAATCCAAAATTGATTGCTATTGGCGAAGCAGTGGAGAAATTCTTAAAAAAAGAGGGCTTTCCAGTTGAATTCTCTGTGTGGCATTTTTCTCAAATGGTTTCGCCGAAATATAAGAGATACTACGCCGAGCATCCAGAAAAGCATCATTTTTTGGAGAATCATACCCATCTAAAAAAGTTTGCTACAGAAATTCTAGAAACGCAAAAATATCCTCCTGATATGCAAGATAAAATTCTAAAGCGTTTGTTTAATAGCGAACTGAAAGAATGGCATCGAGGAATGTTTTTGTATTATAGGGATAAGTTTTCTGTCATCGGTGACCGTTAACAACTCATTTATTGAAAACATGCAAATTGAGGATGGTAGGGTACGTTGCGCGTACCTTTTTTGGATTCCATTTACCCTAAACACAAAAAATGGTACGCGCAGCGTACCCTACTTTTTTGTTACATTCCGGTGTTACGTTTAGAAGAGAAAATTCACCACAGATGAGATTCGCTTGAACTCTGACGCATATATGATTTGAGCCGCCTTGATTAAGAACGTGCTGAAAAAAATAACATTTACTCAATGTTTAAGTTTTTTTAGCTTGACTGGAACAAACCCATGTAAATCAAGGCATTTTCGTTAATTACTCTGTACCCTGAACCGGCTCCCACTTCGAATCCGGATTGTACTCTTTCATGTTCTCGGCGATTTCGGCGGTCTTTGGCCCCAAGTCTTTCTGGAAAATCTTGCCCTGCTGATTAACGATGAAGGTCATAATGCCGGAGGAGCCGTATTGAGCTGGAAAGGCAACCAATGCGAAGCCGGCGATCATGTTGCCATTGATGATATAGTCATATTTGCCGCCAGGAGCGCTGCTACCCTGCCGGGTTAAGATGCGGTAGTAATACCCATGATAGGG
Source organism: Methylobacter sp. (assembly GCA_003158415.1). Classification (GTDB taxonomy): domain Bacteria; phylum Pseudomonadota; class Gammaproteobacteria; order Methylococcales; family Methylomonadaceae; genus Methylobacter_C. The sequence continues at coordinate 3,645 of PMJA01000036.1, read as the reverse complement.
AGAAGGCTTTTCGGCTGCACCTTTGGCTTTATAACCCTCGGCTCTTGCTTGGGCAATCAGCGAACCTAGGGGACTTTGCGGCTGCCCATCTTCCGTTTCCCAAAATAGGCCATCGTGCTTGCCGGGTTCGCTCTGCAATTTTTGCGCATACTTGGACACGCCATCACCGTCCCTGTCTGAACTTGCATAATCGAACTGGGCTTCCACGTAGCCGCGAACTGCGCTAAGTGTGCTGAGTTCATTGCGACCGATGCGCCGATTAAGGATTTCTTGGCGCCCCTGTTTGACATCGAACTGCCAACTATCACCATTCTTCACTAAAGGGATGGGAAAGGGCCAATCTGTATTGCCGACATGCACGATGGCCCGATTTTCGCCGAGCTTCTCCACCACCATTTTTTCCTGCGCCAGGGTGACGAATTCAGAACGGTTATTCTTGTCTTCGACATCATCTCCGGACGATAAAATGTCTTTATCCTGGCTACCGAACACAGCGATGATCTGATTGCGGTCATCACTGCGTGCCGCATCAAGCAATGCTTTGGCGCCATCATCTGGGGTCTGGAAGCCTTCTGCTTGGGCGCTTTTGGCCTCTGCAGGAGCAGTCGACGCAGGACTTGGGGATGCCGAGAGAGCAACTGACGGGACAAAAATCAGCGCCACTAGAAATATGTTTTTAATTTCGCGATACATGATGGGAACCTCAGTCTTGACTGCTTGAGTATGGATAGGGGCGACATAGCGTCGAGCAAAGGCCAACCTGCAACGTTCCAAAACACGCCACATTTGACCATATATTACAGAATTATTGAATTTTTCAATCATCGACGCCGACCACCNNCGCCTCCACCGCCTGACGCGCGAAAATTTCCGGCGCTGGCCGAGCGTTGCTGACTAAAGGCGCCTCGCTGACTGGAGTTCTGGGTGGCACTGGCGTTGCGTGAGCCCTCAAAAGCATTGGGCCGAGCGGCTTCCGAACGGCGTTGTGTCTCACTCTGTTGCTGAGTTCGTTCGCGACCCGCAGAGGCAGGACTCCTCTCTGCTTGTTTGGGCATCTCGGCTTGCCGCTGCGCAATCTGAGACCCCTGCTCTACCGAAGGTGTCCGGGTCTTTTGGGTCTGCGGACGCTGGGTACGCTCTGCACCTGCCGGTTTAAGAGCTTGAGCCTCACGAGTGGAAGGTGAAGCTGATTTGCGGCTATCCGAACCCCGTTGGCTCTCGAATCGAGTGGCCTGACCTGAGTCTTTGACTCCTTGCAGAGCATTGCCCCGCGAACCCTGTCCAAGCTGTTCCTGAATGTCACGAGCCGCCGGTTTAGATTGGGTCGGTTTCGCGCCAGATCTGTCCTGGGTTCCGGGTTTTTGCGCGAGCTGTCCGCGAATATCGGCGCTGGATGGCCTACGCCCGGCGGGCAGAGTTCCGGCGGCAGATCCCTGTCCGGCTTCGGCGAATCCTCTCGTAGTAGCTGGGAGCGTCTGGGCGTTGCCGAGCCGCTGTCCGGCCAAAGCTGGTTGTTGGGTTCGCCCGATTCGTTGTTGCGCAGCTTCCGGATAGGCCTGTCCTCGGCGATGGCTCGAATCAGGCTGCCAGCCCGTGGGCAGTTGTGAGGGCTTTAAGTTGTTCTGGCTGAAGACGCCGCCGCCACGGTCGACATTGATTTCGTTGCCGGAAATATTGACGTTCTTGTTGTAGTTAACATTGCCCTGGCTAGCATAGCCGCCGCCCCCGCCGTGCCAGCAGTTCCCATTGTTGCATACGGTGTTGCCATAGTTATAGCCGACGTGGTAGTAATCATTATTGTTATTGGCCCATTCCATAATACCCCAAGTCAGAAGCCCTCCCACCACCATCCCGGTGAGCAAGGAATCGGTCGTTGACGTTGTAGTCGTCGCAGGTGCCGGATAGGTTGGGTAATAACTGGGTGCGGGTGCAGCAGACTGATTGACGTTAACTACCGTTGCGGCGGGATAGGCATTGCCGGTATAAGGAGGCGGTGCTAGCGGAGCTTGGTAAACAGTCGCCGGATTGTATTGAGGCACATAGACCGTATCTGACTTGGTCGGCATGATAGTAATGACTTCTTTTTTCAGAACTGCCGGTGTGGCCTTGATCGAAGTGCCGCCACTTTCTGCGCTTGTTGTATCGGTAACCCAAGTGCCTTCGGTCGGCTGGGTTGTTGAAACGGTCTTCGCGGTCACTTTTTGTTCAGGTGTATCCTTCAAGAACCCGGAGTCTGTCGCCCGTTTTCGTAGTTTTTGGATAGTATCCATGATCTCGACTGGTTTGGACAGGAAAGTGTCGCCGAGTTGAGTGGTCCAGTCCAGGTGATCATTCAGCATCTTGATGACCGGAGGCATACTGGCAAGCCGCATGACGCTGGCGTCCCAGCTCTTGCTATTAAGGGTCGCAAGATCGGGCTTGGTCTCCAGCCACCGTGCAGCCTGCACGATTTCGAGGGGATAGGTCGAGGCCACCAGCAATTCCGCTAGCAATGGATCCGGATACAGCGCAATAGGTGCCACCAGAGATTCCAGATCAGTCAGCGGCTTAGCTGTGGCTACGGGTATCGATTGAGCCGACGTGGATTCCGTTGGCGGCAGACTCTGCGCAGAGGGGGGTTGCGCGGGTGGCGCTTTGCTTGAGTGCTGCTCGTCCTTATTGCATCCAATCGGCAAAATAGTCAACACTATCAACATCGCTCGAATTACAGCGAAGTTGCGGCAATAACGATCGGTGGGTGGATTGGAATAAGTCATAGCTTTCCTCTCAAAAACAGGCGGATTTCCTGGGAACGATATCTGAGTCCTGGTAGCCATATTCGATCTAGCCTTCGGCTCCGATACCATTGAATTCTACCTTCAAAAATTTTTTTAGCAACAATTAATCAGAAGTTTCGTGAGCCAGAGCAATTTAGTGGGTTTGCACTGACTTATTGACTTCGGCTACTTATGCGTTTAATTTATAGCTGGCCTGTTATTTTGGGCCGAGAAGTTCAAGTAACTCCATTAATTAAACCCATAAGGTGATGCTATGATCAAATTCTCAAAACTCGTAATTCTCATCACGCTCTTAACCGCCGTCAATGCATATGCTCAGCAACAGCAGAGCCGACAATCAGCGGCTCAATCAGCCCAGCAACAGAAGAACCGACAATCAGCCGCTCAATCAGCTCAGCGACAATCAGCGGCTCAGTCAGCTCAACAACAGCAACAACAGACCAAGCAAAACAACGCAATAAAGGCCAACGAGTATCACGAAGAGCAGGAAAAGCAGGAAAGGCAAGATAAGGCAAAGGGAGCCTTGGGCGTCGCGGGCGTCGTGGGGGCGCGGAGAATGCAGCAGCAGCAACCAGTAGCAGCACCAGCACCAGCACCAGCAGCAGCACCACCTCCTCCTCCGCAGTAATCATTTATCCGATAGAGGATGCAAGAGACAAAAGCGAAAACTGCTTTCGATGGAAGCTACTCGGACAAAGCCATCTGGCGTTTTGGCCGCCGCGTTATGGCACGAGGCTGTGGCTTCCTTTTCTGCTGACCGATGGGTATCGAAGCGATGGCTTCCAGCAGGCCATTGACGATATGACCTAACCGGTTTCCCGCGAACAGCATCAGCTGGGTCAGGCCCAGCAATTCCCAATTTGGAAGT
>PMJA01000192.1:524-7627 GCA_003158415.1 Methylobacter sp. | reverse complement strand
TCGCCACCCAAACCCACGTTATGTTGGGGGTCACGCCGGAATCAGGCAGCCTGTTATCGATCATCGCACAGGTTCCGCATAGTTTTCTTAACATGAAGCCGGAAATTGTGCTCATCAGTTTTTTAGGTTTGCTAATACTGACTATTTGGCCTTTAATCGGCAGCAGGATTCCCGCTCCGGTCATTGTCGTGCTGGTGGGTATCGTATTTGCCTGGCATTTTGATCTTCAAGAGCCGGTCATCAGCGGATCGAACTACCTGGTTGCAATTCCCGATAATTTTCTGGCCAGCTTTTATTTTCCCGATTTTTCGAAAATAACCACAATGGCCTTTTGGGAAGCCGTGTTTGCTATCAGTCTTGTGGGGAGTCTTGAAAGTTTACTGGTCACGACAGTGGTAGACAAGCTCGATCCTTATAAGCGCTCTTCTGACCTTGACCGTGATTTAACGGCTGTTGGAATTGGAAATATGGTTGCCGGCTTAATGGGCGGCTTGCCGATGATTGCTGAAATTGTACGTAGCTCGGCAAATATCAATAACGGGGCAAAAACAGCCTGGGCTAACTTCTTTCATGGCTTGATATTATTACTGTTTGTGGTCTTGTTTACAGGTTTTATACAAAGCATTCCGTTAGCTTCCTTGGCGGCCTTGCTGGTTTATACCGGTTATCGTTTAGCTTCGCATGAAACATTCGCCAGAGTAAAGGATGTAGGCAAAGAACAGTTATTGTTGTTTGTTGTCACGATTATCGGGGTATTGGCGACAGATTTATTGATAGGTGTCACTTTGGGTATTGTTGCAAAACTTGCCATTAATTTGGCGAGGGGCGTTTGGCCTGGCAACCTATTCATGATTCACTTTACGATTCAACAACAAGATGACGATACGCTGGTTATCAAGTTATTGGGTTCTGCCCTGTTTTCAAACGTCCTGCCGTTAAAAAAAGCACTTGCCAAACTGGACAAAGGCAAGAGGATTATTTTTGATTTTTCAGATGGTTACCTCATTGATCATACCGTTATGGAGTTTATCCATGATTACCGACGCAACTATGAGGCTCAAGGCGGACACTGCCGCAAAATAGGCAACGCCCTGGCAACGTTTTCAGATCATGCGCTCGCGGCGCGGCTAATGACGGCGGATGATAGGAAATAGATAGACTACAAACGGTCACGATTTGCGCTTTTTTTAAACCCCCTCACCCCAACCCTCTCCCGCAGGGAGGGAGAGAAAAGCTGTAATCAATGACCGTGCTGAGTATAATTTTAATTTTTAGTATAGTTAACATAACAGTGAGAATTTCATGATCCTTGTATCAGCTTATTGTGCGGTACTGTTAAGCTTTGCTTCCGGTTTGTTAGCGCTGTTGATGAATCAGCAGCACATACTATTGACTCTTAGCCAATACGCCGTTAAAAAATGCTTTAACGATGCTGGTCATAGACAAGACTGGCTTAATAAATATCTTGAAGAACGGCACTATCCGGCCTTCCTGAGACTGGCGGTGTTTATTCTATTGGGCTTGTCAGGCGTATTTGCGGTGCTGGCCGGTTTAGCCGTGCTAATCACCCAAAGCGTTATTACCGACCAGATTGCCTTAGGCTTGCCTTGGCTGCCCTGGCATGTGCGTTTTGACTGCTTGTCCGGTTTCTTTTATTTAATCATCGGCATAGGCGTTTGCGCGGTCAGTCTTTACGGCCCCGGCTATGTGCATAGCAATAAAGAGAAAGATCATCCCTTTGCCGTACTGGGATTGTTTACCGGTTTGTTTGTTTCCGGCATGTTGCTGGTGTTGCTGGCCGATGACGCCTTTTTCTTCATGATCGCCTGGGAGCTGATGTCGGTAGCGAGTTACTTCCTGGTGGCGTTTCAACATGAAAAATCCGCCAATCGCCGCGCCGCATTTCTTTATTTATTGATGGCCGAGGTCGGCGCCTTATCGATTATTCTGGGCTTCGGCGTACTGGCCAGCTTCTCCGACGGCTTCACTTTTGACGCCTTGCGCGCCTCTTCTCTTTCAACAACCTGGGCCAGCATTGCTTTCGTATTGGCACTGTTAGGTTTCGGCATGAAGGCCGGGATAGTGCCGGTACACGTCTGGTTGCCGGAAGCGCATCCGGTAGCGCCCTCGCATATTTCGGCGTTGATGAGCGGTGTAATGCTTAAAGTTGCGCTGTATGGCTTGATCCGCTTTTGTTTTGATCTGCTGGGCGATGTGCATTGGCAATGGGGCGTGGTGTTGTTGATTTTGGGTACGCTGTCTGCGCTGGGCGGTATTTTGTACGCCATGATGCAGACCAATTTAAAACGCCTGCTGGCTTACAGTTCCGTTGAAAACATCGGTATCATTTTTATGGTGCTGGGTTTGTCTATGATATTCATGGCCAACGGCCATCCACAACTGGCGGCGCTGGGTTTTCTGGCAGCCTTATTTCACGCCTTCAACCATGCTTTGTTCAAGAATCTGCTGTTTCTGGGTGCAGGCATCATTCATCACCAAACTCATGAATTAAATATCGATATGTTGGGCGGGCTGATAAAACGGATGCCGAAAACCAGCCTGTTGTTTTTGGTGGGCTGTATGAGCATTTCGTCATTGCCGCTATTTAACGGCTTTGTCTCCGAATGGCTGGCTTTTCAGACGGCGCTGCAAGTCGATGTGCTGGACAACGGCGTGTTGCGCAGTTTGATCCCGGTTTCTGCGGCTGCCTTGGCCTTGACAGCGGCCTTGGCGGCCGCGTGTTTTGTCAAAGTCTTCGGGCTGATATTTCTGGGCCAAGCGCGTTCTCGTAACAGTGGAAAAGCCCATGAAGTGCATGATAAAGGCATGCTGGCAGGCCCTGCGCTGCTGGCAGGTTTATGCTTTTTTATCGGCATTTTTCCCGGCGTCATCATACATTTAATCAATAACGTTTCCAGCCAGCTGTTGGGCGCTACGTTACCGGACGATTCCACGCTAGGCTGGCTGTGGCTAGCTCCTGTCTCCGCCCATCAGGCGTCTTATTCCGCGCCGCTGGTGCTAATAGGCGCACTGATTGCCGCAGGCATTTGTTATGGCTATTTACGGCGCAATCCGTTAACGGTGATGCGCAGAGCCGAAACCTGGGATTGCGGTTTTGGCGGCTTAACACCGCGTATGCAGTATAGCTCCAGCGCTTTTACCATGCCTTTAAGGAGAATTTTCGCCAGCGTCTGGATTATAGACGAGCAGATCTACAAAGACACGCAGGGCGCCATGAATCAGGATGTGGCGGCAGTGCATTATCAGCTGCATATTGAGGATCACAGCTGGCCGCGCTTGTATCGGCCGATAGCGTGCGGCGTAAACAGTTTGTCCAAACAGGTGGGCCGTATACAAACCGGCAATATCCGCACCTATCTCGGTTATTCGTTTGCAACGTTGCTGCTGCTGTTATGGGTGATCAGCTGATGGTTACATACATAGAGTGCTCTATGCGCGCCTTAATTCCCATGGCGCGCGCAGCACGACCTACGGCTCAAATCTCTATACAGTCTGGAGAAATACGATGAACTGGTTAATCGCCATTTTACAAACCCTGCTATTTGTCGCACTAGCGCCGTTATTGGCGGGCTGGCTCAAGTGGTGCAAATGTTATTTACAAAACCGGAAAGCGCCGTCCTTATTTCAGCCTTATCGCGATTTGCTTAAATTAACGCATAAACAACCGGTCGTCGCGGAACAAGCCTCATGGCTGTTTGTAACCGCACCTTACATTATATTTTCCGCCACAATACTGGCGGCAAGCGTTATACCTTTGATCGCTGTCGATCTACCCACCTCAGCCAGCGCGGATGTAATCGTGATGGTGGGCTTTTTTGCCTTTGCCCGGTTTTTTCTGGCCTTGGCGGGATTGGATATAGGCACGGCATTTGGCGGCATGGGATCGTCCAGGGAAATGACCATTTCTTCGTTGGCGGAACCCGCTATGTTGATGGCGGTTTTTACCCTGACCATGACGGCTTCCACCACTAATTTATCGGGCGCCATCGCCCATGTACTCAATTCAGGTCTGGTGCTAAGACCTTCCTTTGTGTTTGCGCTCTTTGCCTTGATCTTGGTCGCCGTCGCTGAAACAGGACGGGTTCCGGTGGACAATCCGTCTACGCATCTGGAATTGACTATGATTCATGAAGCTATGATCCTTGAATACAGCGGCAGGCATCTGGCGTTGATTGAATGGGCCAGCCAGCTCAAGCTCATGATCTACGGCGTGCTGATCGCCAATATCTTTTTTCCGTGGGGCATTGCTGAAACTTTTACAGCGCAAGCATTAGGCTACGGCTTGCTGGCGATTATGGGCAAACTCGGTTTATTAGCGATTTTCTTGTCCATAGCCGAAACCCTGGTTGCAAAAATGCGCTTATTCCGCGTACAGGAATATCTGGGGTTTGCCTATTTATTAGGCTTGCTGGGGATGTTAAGTCATATCATTTTGGAAGCGTCAAGATGATTAAGGCTAAAGGCGCAAGGTAAAAAATGCGCCTCACCTCTTTTTTATTCTTTCGTCTTTAGCCTTTAACCCTGAGTCTAAATTATGAACATTGTACAAACAGATTTTTATACGCAGGCCATTTTATCGATGGCGGCATTGGTCGGACTGACCTCTTTTCTCATGCTGGGGCAAAGCCGCTTGTTGCGACTGATTTTCGTCTTTGCCTTGCAGGGCTTGCTGTTAACCTCAACCACGGCATTGGCGGCTTACAGTTTGGATAATCCTCATCTGTATATTTCCGCAGTGCTAACCCTGGTGCTGAAAGTCATTTTTATCCCCTGGATGTTACGGCGTGAAGTGCTGCGCATGAATATGCACCGGGATATTCAGACCTTAAGCAACAAGACGATGGTGATGATGGGCGGAGCCAGCTTGATGGTATTCAGCTATTACGTATTGCATCCTATTGTGCAAACCACCTCGCCGGTGATGCTGAATGCGCTGGCGGTCAGTCTTTCCGTGGTGCTGTTAGGTATGTTGTTAATGATCACGCATCGTCAGGCAATTGCTCACGTTGTCGGGTTTATGTCGATAGAAAACGGCTTGTTTTTTGCCGCTATCGTTGCCACCAAAGGCATGCCGATGGTCGTTGAGTTGGGCGTAGCGTTTGACGTATTGGTTGCTGCGGTATTGTTCGGTATTTTCTTTTTTCATATACGCACAAGTATTGATTCAATGGATGTCGATTTGCTAAATAAATTACACGAGGTGGATAAATGATTGCCGTCTATCTTGTATTATTGATTCCTTTGATCGGCATTGTATTTTTTGCGCTGGGCGGACACAAGGCGGACACGGGGAAAATAAATGTTAGGTTTAACGCTATCTGTTTGTTGGCAACTATCTGGCTGGCAATTAATGTGCTCAATCAGGGTACTATTTTATCATCCGACAAGGCCTTTTTGATTGACCCGTTTAATGTCTATTTGATTGTACTGACGGCTTTTGTCGGACTCACCACGTCGATTTTTTCCGCACCTTATATGGCGCATGAAAAAGAAATAGGCAAACTGACCGATAAACGCTTAAGGCTTTATTACTCCATGTATCAGGGCTTTATGCTGGCCATGTATCTGGTGCTGACCACTAACAACATGGGGGTGATGTGGGTAGCGATGGAAGCTGCGACACTGGCGACCGTGATGCTGGTCAGTTTGTATCGCACACCTGAATCTATTGAAGCGGCCTGGAAATATTTTATTCTTTGCGGCGTAGGGATTGCGCAAGCCCTGTTCGGCACCATTTTATTGTATTACGCGGCGGTACAGATCGGTGACGTAGAAAACTCCTTGTTGTGGTCGGTGCTTTACGAAAANNGCCAGTAAATTAAATCCGGACATATTGGAGATTGCTTTTGTTTTCATGCTGATCGGTTACGGTACTAAAATCGGTCTGGTACCTTTGCATAACTGGTTGCCCGACGCCCATTCCGAGGGGCCTACGCCTATGTCAGCGGTGTTGTCGGGTTTATTGTTGAACGATGCGTTATATGCGGTAGTGCGCAATAAAATGCTGGTGGATGGCTCCACCCATAACAACGTGGCCGGTTACTTAATGATGGGCTTCGGGCTGCTGTCTTTTCTGGTCGGGGCTTTATTTCTGCATCGGCAAAAAGATATTAAACGGCTGTTCAGTTATTCATCCATAGAGCACATGGGCATGATGACCTTTGCGTTCGGCATCGGCGGCCCCTTGGCGACTTTTGCGGCACTACTGCACATGACCGTGCATTCACTGACCAAGTCGGCTATTTTTGTGACGGTAGGCCACGCCTCACAGCTGGCGGGTACTCAAAGCATGGACAAAATACGCGGTTTGATCAAGACCCAGCCCAAAGTGGGCTGGGGTTTGTTAATAGGCACGTTAGCCATTGCCGGTTTTCCGCCCTTCGGCGTATTTACCAGTGAATTCCTGGTGTTGCTGGCGACCATGCACAGTTATCCCTGGCTGGCGCCGTTATTATTATTAGGGATAGGCATTGCTTTTGCCGGGCTGTTCAGGCACGTACAACCTATGGTTTATGGCGAAAAGCCCGAAGGTCAATTANNTCTGGCTAACTGGTTTTCACAGGCGACATTGTTAATCTCAGGGAGCACGCCGTTATGAGTTCTGCCAATTGGACAACCGGCTTTTTAAACCAGCTTATTGCCACAGCTATCACCGTTGAACAAATCAGTCTGCCGTCAACAACCTTATGGCAAATTGAAAGCAATCACTGGCAACAGTTTGCAAAACTGGCAAAACAGCAATCTGTGCGTTGGGTTGCCGGGTGGGCTGAACACGTTGAAGACCGCTTTTTTGTCAATGCCTGTTTTGAAAAGCAGGGCGTTTATGTATTGTCGAGAACCATTGTTCACGTTGCCAAACCCGAACTGCCCTCACAAGCAGGCGTTTATCCGGCTGCAAACCGTAGCGAGCGCCATACGCAGGATATGTTCGGCATCCATTTTACAGATCATCCCGACAACCGGCGCTGGACGCGGCATCAAGCTTGGTCTAAACACGACTATCCCTTGCGCAAGGATTTTTCCGTACAGGGCGAGCCGAAAGCCGTCACACCGCCCGACATGGATTATCCCTTTGTTAAAGC